>JAFAYS010000240.1 GCA_019240175.1 Chloroflexota bacterium
CGACGGCAGTGCGACGCTGGTCCAATCGCTGATGGGCACGGATCTGATCGATGAGTATCGCTTCCTAGTCCAGCCCTTTGTCATGGGTAGGGGCAGGCGGTTCTTCCCGGAGGGCACGCCGCCGACGAAGCTGCGGCTAGTCGAAAGCAAGGCGCTTAGTTTTGGCTCGCTTGCGCTTGTCTACCAGCCTGACAAAACATAATCGCTTGGCGCGTGGACGATACGCCGCTGTGCGGCGCATCTGCTGATCTTCTAGATTCCTCCTACATCGCCACTTCTCACATGTCCTAACGCTCAGGGCGTGCACAGCACGCCCCTACACATCAACGACGCGGCACACCGCTATAGTCGCAATTGCCTGCTGTAGAGCTGAATAAATCCAGAGAACTGGACGGCGGTCACATCTTAAGTGAGAACTTGGCCGAGAAAGGCCAGCATAGCACTGTTGAACTGGTCAGGCCTCTGCAACGGTGCGAAATGGCTCACACCCGGCAGGGAGATGAACTCGGCCTCTGGGATGCTGCGCGCAAGATATTCGGCGTGCTCACGCTTGATGAACTCATCATATTCGCTCTGCACAATCGCGACGGGCACACTGATGCGCGCTAAATCTTGCGCTGAATAATTGGGCTGTGTTCTCTGCATCAGGCCAACCGCCTCGGAAAGCTCGTCGAATTGGTCCGGCGTGGACGAAAGCTGGGCGTAATCCTGCTGGTGGCGACTGATGCAGTGTTGCAGAATCGGCGTGAATTCTAATTCTTTGGCCCCACTGGGGTCCATGTTACAGGCAAAGAAGAACACGCCCGCAGCACGATCCGGCGCTTGGTCGGCAAGCACCAGGGCCGTGCACGCGCCGTCGCTCCAGCCCACCAGCCCCACGCGATCGAGCCGCAGAGTATCCATGACTGCGATCACATCGGATGCCATCAGCGTATAGGAAAATGGTTGTGCATCGCGGGTGCTGCGCCCGTGGCCCCGGCTGTCGATCACGACGGCGCGATAACCACTCTCGATCAGCGCCGGGACTTGATATCCCCAGTTGCCACTGTTGCCGAGGCCACCATGCAGCAAGATCATCGGCTGGCCGGAGCCATATGCTGCGTACCAGATCTGAGCCCCGTCGTGTTCGACGTACCCGCGATCTTCGGTGTCCGGCAAGGGCGCTGCGCCGTCTGCTGCAAACCGGCTGAGGTCGTCATCATAGGTTGCCATACTCAATCTCCTTCGAATGTAACGTCTCCGAGCCCGGCTGCTCGCAATCTTCGATCCAGGTTGGGCTGGTCCCACAAGTTAATTAGCCGCCTGCTGTGACAGCTACAGCCACAATTGCGTTTTGATCTGGCGACGCCATGTCGCTCACAGCTCTCGAAAGGTAAGGCAAGCGGTTAGGCAGTGGCGGTATTGTGGATCTGTATATCGGTGCGTGAAGAGCTCAATATTCCGTCGAAAATAACCACGAGTTTTTTAACTGCATCTTGACAAATGAATAAGAACATGCTAAATTTGAATCGTTTCAATAGCCTGCCTTTAACATATCAGGACCGAAGCAGTCGAGCATGAAAAAGGGCCTGGAGGAAGCCCTTTGCGAGTCTTTTTACACAACTGTAGTGCGAGGACTTTTGGAGGCACTACTTCCAAACCTCGCGATCGTGTAAGGTCCCGATACTACACACCATTAAGCCTCTACATCTGCCCCTACGAGCGGGGTTGCACGACATTACGAATCTTCTTTGACCTTCTCAACCAAGTGGAACGTAGCGCTTCAATCACAATATCGTCTGATTTCTAACCAGTACTTGGACCTTTACAAGGGATAGTTCTAGCGAGGAAAACCTAGTTTATTTGAACCGGTTCAAACTGTATTTCTCAACAAGATCCAGACCATAAGAACCGAGCAACGACGCACAGCAAGGATCGCTAATCGTTCACTCTTCTGACGTCTGGTCTAAGCGCTTCATCAATAGATATCAGTGTCGATAGGCATCGGAAAGGAGAAGAGCGCCGGCTCGTATCGCTGCCAGTACATTTTGATAGTGCCATCTCATCCACAGTGTTTCGTGGGCATATTCAAGGAGGAGTTCGATGACAACGATCTCGAAACGTCCATATTTTTCGAGTCTTGTTCTTTGTCTATTGATGTTCGCGCTGGTGGGAGTACAATTCGTCGCTGGGCTGGTGCCAGGGCCGGCAGCTGCGCAGACGCCGAGCTATGTGCGGATCAAGAACAAGTGTCAAAACACGTACTTGTACCAATCGTCGAACCAGGTGCGCTACGGGACGCCGGCGGCGAGCGATACGAGCTCGCACTGGGTGCTGGAAGCGTACGCGGGCAGCACACGCATCAAGAACCGGGCGACCGGCAACTACATGGCGATCGAAAATCTGCAAGACTATGTGGAGGCGATCGCGATCCAGGACGCGTGGGAAAGCGCGCGCTGGACGGTGAGCGACGCGCCGACGGGCGGCGGCTACAAGATTATCCGCAACGTGTGGAACAACTGGAAGGTCATCCACATCGAGAACCTGCGCGGCTACGCGCAGACCGGCGACATCCCGACCAATTGGGACAGCCCGCAGTGGCTGCTGGAGCCGGTCGGTGGCACCACGCCGACCAACACGCCGGTTCCCCCGACTTCGGTCCCGCCAACCTCAGTTCCCCCGACCTCAGTTCCCCCGACCACCGGCCCGACGAGCACGCCGCAACCGACGCCAGTACCGGGCTCGAACCTGGCACTGGGCAAGCCGATCACGGCCTCGTCGACGGTGCACACGTTTGTGGCGGCCAATGCCAACGACAATAACCTGACGACCTACTGGGAAGGTGCCGGCGGCAGCTACCCGAACACGCTGACGGTCAGCCTGGGCGCGAATGCCAACCTGACCAGCGTGGTGGTCAAGCTGAACCCAGATTCGGCGTGGTCCACACGCACGCAGACGATCGAGGTGCAGGGGCGCAGCCAGAGCGGCACGAGCTTCACGACGTTGAAGGCGGCGGCGAGCTACACGTTCAACCCGAGCAGCGGCAACAGCGTGACGATCCCGCTGAGCGGCACGGTAGCCGATGTGCGCCTGGTGATCACCGCCAACTCAGGCGCGCCGGCAGGCCAGGTGGCTGAGTTCCAGATCTTCGGCTCCATGGCTCCCAATCCCGATCTCGTGGTCAATAACGTGACCTGGACGCCCAGCGCGCCCAACGAGACCTCGACGATCAGCTTGCAGGCCACGGTGCAGAACATCGGCACGGCTGGCGCAGGCGCGACGACGGTCAACTTCAGCCTGGGCGCGAACGCCAACCTGACCAGCGTGGT
>JAFAYS010001033.1 GCA_019240175.1 Chloroflexota bacterium
CCAGGATCAGGCCAAAGATCGCGATCGTCGCCAGCGCTGTGATCTGCGCCGTACGCAGCGACTGCTCGCAGGAGCCGCCGATGCCGCTCACGCACAGGCTATCGGTGCGCAGCCCTTCGATAAAGAAACGTCCGATCGAGTAGATAATGCCGTAGAACAGAAAAATGTCGCCTTTGCGCAGCCAGCCCCGGAAGCGCCGCTCGATCACCAGGAGCGAGATCAGCACCAGTACATTCCACAGCGACTCGTACAAAAATGTCGGGTGAAAGCGCGTGGTATCAACTGGATACTGGCTGACCGGAAACTCGCGCACCCGAAACTCCCCGTCGATGCGCAAGCCCCAGGGCTGAGCGGTGGCCATGGGCCGGCCATACGCCTCCTGATTGAAGAAGTTGCCCCAGCGCCCAATCGCCTGACCGATCGCCACACACGGCGCGCCGAAGTCGATCCAGCGCAGAAAATCCAGACCCGTCCAGCGCGTGTAGATATATGCGCCCAGCACCGCGCCCACGATCGCGCCCTGGATCGCGATGCCGCCCGTGGCCGGATTGATCACATGGAAAACGATCCAACTCAAGGTGCTGCTGAAGTTCTCGCGCTGAGCGGCAATGCTCGGCCACTCGAAGAACACGTACCAGGCGCGCGCGCAGGCAATGCCGGTGATCAGGCCCAGCGCCAGCAGATTCCAGGCGTGCTCGGGATCGTAGCCGCGCGCCGCGACCCGCCGTGCGCCAAACCAGGCCGCCAGGATCGCGCCGCCGAGAATACACACCGCGTACCAGCGCACCGAAAGCAGGCCAAATAGCTGATATATCAAAAATCGATCGTCGGGTGGATACATGACAGGTTGCTAGCTCCTCTTCAAGATGCCCACGCATTGTATGGGCGGGGCGTCGGCATGTCAAAAACACGGCGAACAAAGCAAATCCCGGACGGATCGCAATCGATCCATCCGGGTAGCTTAAAAAAACAGCGTGGTTAGGCTACGAGGTCGGCAGAGAAAGGATTGTGTGGCACAGCGTACTGCTGCTCGGCCCATAAGAAGAGCGTATAAAACGCCGTGTTCAGCTCATCATGCTCGGCGCTCTCCAGCCCGACCGCCTGAGCGTACTGCTCAGTTGTCGCCGGCAAAACTGCTGTGATTGCGTGGCTTGCTGCAGGTTGCTCGTAGAACCACTCACAAAACGCCAGCAGCAACTCTTCTTCCCGCTGCTTGGTCCACGGACGCGTGCGCACAATAACGTGCAGGTAATCGTCGATAATCGCTTCAAGATCAACCATAGGGCAAACTCCATCGGCCTTGCTCAGCCCAGGCAGGAGCCGAGCAAGGCTGGTTACTTAGCGTCGCCGCCAGCCAGGGAAGCCGCTGATCGCGACCACGCCGGGCCGTGGCATCGGATCGCCGCCGAGATTCGGCCAGTGGCTGGTCAGCTTATCCATGCCCGAAGACTCTTCGCCTGGATGCTGCACCGACAAGAACATCGTGCGGCCATCGGGCGTCCACGATGGGCCGGTCAGCTCGCACTGGTTCGGGCCGGAGGCGAACTGCACAGCCTTGCCCGCGTTGGCACCCTCGGTGGCGAAGAAGAACATGGCGTTGTTGCCCTGGAACGCGTAGATACCGCGGCCTGTGCGGCTCGACGAGATGTCCGTCACCATCCACAGGTTGCCGTAGGGATCAAAGATCAGGTTGTCGGGCGAGGAGAAGCCGCTCTGCGGGCCGCCGGTGGCAAAAAAGTCCCACTGGAAGCTCGTGGCCTCAGGATTATTGTTCTCTTCGATCATGCGCACAATCTGGCCGTGGAAGTTGCCGTGGGCCGAGTTGTTGGTCAGCGCGACATACACGTGGCCGGTCAGCGGATGTACTTCCAGGTCCTCAGGCCGATCCACCGGCGTTGCGCGCAGCACCGAGGCAGCACCCGACGCATTCAGCAGCACGTCGGACTGATCGCGGAAGAGCGGCGTGCCGTTAGCGGCTTTGGCGTTCTTGAGCGCGTTCTGGCTGGCGTAGTCCAGCAGCAGCCACGTGCCGTTTTGGAAATCGGCGGCGTAGAGCTTGCCGGTTTCCAGGAGCTTCATGTTCGCTTCGCGGTTCTTGGGATCGTAGCTGCCGTCGCTGACAAACTTATACACGCACGAGTCGTTGCGATCGTCGCCCATGTAGGCCACCACGCGGTTGTTGGCGCTGAGGCGGATCGCGACATTCTCGTGGCGGAAGCGGCCCATGGCCGTGCGCTTCAGCGGCGTGCTCGACGGATTGTAGATATCTACTTCGGTGACCCAGCCCTGATGCTCTTTGACGTAGCTCTGGTCCCAGCCATAGCCGAAGCCGCCCTGCACAAGCGGCGCGCCGTAATCATCCACGTTCTCTTCGCAGCTCAGGATCGTGCCCCAGGGTGTGATGCCGCCCGAGCAGTTGCCGACGCTGCCGGAAACTTCAACCGCGCCGCGCACGCCAGCCGCGCCAGCGACCGGGCCTGTCAGCCTGCAGGTGGTGAAGCCGGTCACGCGCCGGTTGTGGCTATCGCCCACGAAGGCCCAGCGGCCATTGCGCTGGCGCTGCACGCGGAAGACCGAGCCGCCCACGCTCGTGCGCTCAATCGCGATCTGCTCCGGCGTTTTGGGACCGGCGAGGTTGCCATGCTGAAGCAGCGGATTAGGATACTCATGGTTGACCCACAGCAGGCCATCGGTCGAGGACTGGCCGCCCTCCAACCAGTCGATCGGCAGGTAGGCGGTGAAGTCGGCGTTGTAGCCAAAGGGCTGGCCAGCCGCGATCTCGTCGCCGTAGATGCGCACAACATCGTAGCGATAGCCGCGCGGCAGCACCAGGTCGTCGGCGGTGCTGGGACGAATCGGGCTGAACGGCGGGCGCGTGTTGGCGGCGTTGCCGCGAGCCTGCGCGCTGGGGGCGTCAGTTGGCGCTGCCGAGGCGGTCTCCAAGCTGAGTGGCAGCAAGCTAGCACCGGCGGCGGCAACGCTGCCTTTCAAGGCAGAGCGACGTGAGATGCGCGACTCTAGCAGCTGATGCCAGAGGTTTGTGGACGAATCGTGTTCCGACATGATCCCTTCCTCGTTTCTATGGACACAGAGGTATCGTGAAGGCTGTCGTAACGAGTATCTCATTTTCGCGCGAAGAGTGTGTTATGAGGGCGTTAAGCGGGAGTTAAAAGTTAACAAAGAAAAGTAAGGCCCTCACCCCTGGCCTTCGGCCTTCCCCTCTCCCACTGCGGTAGGCGAGGGGATTTTGGTACTTCCTTTGTTCTTGGTTCTCTGTTCTGTGTTCTTTCGTTAGGTTCTAGGTTCTGAGTTCTAGGTTCTCCGTTCCCCGCCGATTTCTAGCAAACAACGCTTTATGGTATACTAAGGGGCCGCTGTCGTGGATCGATGGCGAGTTTTGTGCTGTTCTTAACCAAATGTGGTGACACAGATGCAACATCGTCTTGAACGTCTTCGCCAAGCGCTTCACGAGCGGCAGCTTGACGCGCTGATTGTTACTAATCCGCTGAACCGGCGCTATCTCAGCGGCTTTACCGGCTCAGCCGGCGTGCTGCTGATCCTGGCTGACCACGCGCTGCTGCTGTCGGATTTTCGCTACGAGTCGCAGGCCAAGGTGGAAGCGACAAACTTCGAGTTTCGGCTGATCGTGAGCGACTCGGCGCTGACCAAGATGCTGCCGGAGCTGATCCAGGAGTTTGGCATTCAAAAGCTCGGCTTCGAGGCCTCAACCGTCAGCGTGGCGCAGTTTAGCGGCTGGCGCAAGGCGCTGGCGGAAGCGGGATCGCAGGTCCAGCTCTTCGAGACCGAGGGCCTGGTCGAGCAGCTGCGACAGCTCAAAGATGCCTCTGAGATCGAGCTGCTGCGCCGAGCGGTCGCAATCGGCGACGAGGCCTTCGCGGCGATCCAGTCGCTGCTGCGCCCGACCATGCGCGAGCGTGAGGTGGCCTGGGAGCTGGAAAAAGCCATGCGTGAGCGCGGCGCGGAAGGGCTGGCCTTCGAGATCATCGTCGCGGCAGGCCAGAACGGCGCGCGGCCCCATGCGCGGGCAGGCGATCAGGAACTTGGCACCGGACGTCCGGTCGTGATGGACTTTGGCGCACGTGTCGAGGGCTACCACGGCGACATGACGCGCACCGTGATCCTGGGCGAGGCCGACGAGCAGTTCTGGACGATCTACAACACGGTGCTCGAAGCCCAGCGCCTGGCCGAGGCCGGCCTTCGACCGGGCATGAATGGCTTTGACGCCGACGCGATCGCCCGCGACCACATCAAAGCCGCCGGCTATGGCGAGCAGTTTGGCCACAGCCTGGGCCACGGCGTCGGACTGGCGATCCACGAAGAGCCACGACTGTCGCATCTGCGTCAGGATCTGCTCTCGCCGGGCGCGGTCGTCTCGGTGGAGCCGGGCATTTATGTGCCGGACTGGGGCGGCGTGCGCATCGAAGATCTGGTCGTGATCACAGACACAGGCATTGAAGTGCTGACGCAGGCCAGCAAAGAGCCGGTCGTAGCGATCTAAAAACCAAGGACATCATTTTTTAACTTCTATTTTTAAGGAGCTGAGTAATCATGGTTGATACGGGTAGTATGCGCAAAGGCATCACCATTATTCTGGATGGTGAGCTGTACAAAGTGCTAGAGCATGAGCATAACAAGCAGGGACGCGGCACGGCCAACGTGCGGCTCACGCTGCGTAACGTGCGCACCGGCTCGACGATCATCAAGACCGTCATGGCGGGCGAGCGCTTTGAGCAGGCGCGGCTGGAAAACAAAAAGGTCCAGTATCTGTACCGCGACGGCGATGATTTCTACTTCATGGATCAGGAAACCTTCGAGCAGCCGATGGTCAACGCC
>JAFAYS010001036.1 GCA_019240175.1 Chloroflexota bacterium
GGGCGTGAGTCCACGCGAGCTTGAGGTCGCGGTGCTGGGAAACGACGATCCGCAGGCCTCGATCGTCGGCGAGATCATCCCGGCCAACGATTGGTACGACTACGCCGACAAATACCTGGAAGGCCGCACGCAGTATCTGATCCCGGCTCCGATCGACGCGGCAGTCTCGGATCAAATTCGCGAGATGGCGGTCGCAGCCTTCAAGGCGATCGACGGCGCTGGCCTGGCCCGCGTTGACTTTCTGCTCGACAAAGCAAGCGGCGCGATCTATCTCAAC
The DNA here is from genome assembly GCA_019240175.1 of Chloroflexota bacterium. Classification (GTDB taxonomy): domain Bacteria; phylum Chloroflexota; class Chloroflexia; order Chloroflexales; family Kallotenuaceae; genus LB3-1. The sequence goes on from JAFAYS010001036.1 coordinate 278, forward strand.
GAGGTCAACACGTTTCCGGGCTTTACCTCCGGCTCGATGTATCCCAAGCTCTGGGAAGCGACCGGCCTGCCCTATCCCAAGCTGCTGGACCGGCTGATCGCGCTGGCACAGGAGCGACACGCAGATCGAAGAACCAAGAACTAAGAACCTAGAACCTGGGTTCAGATGAACAAAAGAACAAATAAACAAATGAACAAAGACTCGTTGTTGACTCCCTTGTTCTCTTGTTCCCTTGTTTCCTTTGTTCCTTCCAAAGGATAGTACGTGGCGAATGTAGCAGACAAGCGGCGTGAGGCGGAAAAACGTCGAGATAGCTCGCAGGCTAAGCCTGGCGTGCGGCGCGTGCTGCTCTGGAGTCTACGCAGCGGCAAGCTGATGGCCTTGATCGTGCTGGCTGTGGCTGGCTGGCTGCTTTACGATGCGCTGACCTCGCCGGGCTACGTGGTTCGGGCTGTTTCCGCACAAGGTGTTACGGCGCTTTCCAACGACGATGTGCAAACGCTGGCTGGTGTGACCGGCCAGTCGATCTGGCTGGTGCGTGGCGACGAGATCGAGGCGCGCATTCGCCAAAGTCCCTATGTCGAGCGTGTTACGGCGCGCGTACTGCTGCCCGATACTGTCGTGGTGCAGGTCACGGAGCGCCGGCCTGAGGTGCGCTGGACGCACAACGGCACGACCTACGCCGTAACCTGGGATGGGCTGGTGCTGGCCGGAGCGCCGCCGAGTGCCGCCGCCACGCAGCCGCTGACGACCACCGAGAGCATAAGCGCGCCGGCGACGATCTCCGAGACCGGCGCTGTTTCCCAGACGCAGGAGGGCGATGTTCCCGGCCCGGCCTTTGTCAGCAGCGTCGCGATTGTGGATACCACGCCCAACCGTGAGCTGAAAGCGGGCGATAAAGTCGATCCCGATGCCCTGGAAGTTGCGCGACGTGTCACACTGCGCGCCGGTGAGCTGCCGGCACCGCTTCAGCGCATCGAGTGGGACGCAGGGCTGGGTGTATCGCTGATCGTCGCCGACAACAAGCAGGTAATCATCGGCAAGGGCGAGCGCCTCGACGAGAAGCTGGCGATTCTCGCGCATCTGCTGCATGACAGTACGCCGTTCTCGGTGCTGGACCTGCGCACAACCACGCCCTACTATCGGTAAGGCAAGACGAGATACGAATAAAGAGGGAGCTTCCGACTGGTTTTTGTTCCTTTGTTCTTTTGTTCCTTTGTTCGTTCGGCGTAGCCGAAAGGTCCCGCTTGATCCGTAAAGCATTTAGTACTAGTGAGCCACGACTAACTGTTTAGTATTGATTAGGAAATTCGTCAGCACTTCTTGTAATGCTGGATTAACAAAGGCTTCGTTGCATTGCACGATCGTGTATCGTATAATCGGGGATGAGTTGATGGCTGGCTTTACACTTAAAATCGCAAATACTTTCCGACCCTTAGCCACCGTAACTGCCGAAAGGATGAACTATGAATCGCACTGTCGTCGGCATTGACGTAGGAACCACCAAAATCTGCACCATGGTGGCCGAGGTCCGCCCCGATAGTCGGATCAATGTCCTGGGCGTTGGGCTGACACCCTCCAAGGGTCTCGATAAAGGCGTGGTCGTCAACATCGACGATGCCGTCAACGCGATCGCAACCTCGGTCGAGAAGGCCGAGCGCCTGAGCGGCTATCGCATCGGCACGGCCTATGTCGGCATCGCCGGCAAACATGTGCAGTCGCTCAACAGCCGGGGCGTCGTCGCAATCTCGCGGCCCGACCACGAGATCACCGGCATGGACGTTTCGCGGGCGGTCGAGTCGGCGCAGGCGGTAGCGATCCCAACCCAGCGCGAAATTATTCACGTGATACCACGAGCTTATATTGTCGACGGACACGAGAACATCCGCGATCCAGTCGGCATGTCGGGCTACCGGCTGGAGGTCGAGACGCATATTGTCACCGGCGAGGTGATGGCGATCCAGAACCTGATCAAGAGCGTCGAGCGCGCGGGCGTGATCATCGACGATCTGGTCCTGCAGCCGCTGGCCAGCGGTGAGGCCGTGCTGACGGCGGAAGACAAAGACCGCGGCGTGGTGCTGGTCGACATTGGCGGCGGCACAACCGACATCGCGATCTTTATCCAGGGCGGCATCTGGCACAGCGTGGTGATCCCGGTCGGCGGCAATCACCTGACCAACGATATTGTGTATGTGCTGCACACGCCGCACAACACCGCCGAATATCTCAAGCTCAAGTATGGCGCGGCGATCGCGCAGGAGCCCGAGGAGGGCGAGGTCGACGTGATCAAAACCGAGTCCTTCGCGCCGGGCGAGCACCAGGAGATCAGCCGCTACCATCTGAATCAGATCATTCAGGCGCGTTGCGAGCAGATCGTGGAGCTGATCGCCTCCGAGATTCGCCGCTCCGGCTACGAGGGCCTGCTCCCGGCAGGCATCGTGCTGACCGGCGGCTCGTCGCAGCTGCCCGGCTTCGATGAGCTGGTGCGCGACATGCTCGGCATGCCGGTGCGGATCGGCAGCCCGTCGAATCTCACGGGCCTGTCCGACGCGGTGGACTCTCCGCCGTACGCAACCGGCGTGGGCCTAGTCAAATGGGGCATGATCAATGGTTTGCGTCAGCCG
>JAFAYS010000589.1 GCA_019240175.1 Chloroflexota bacterium
TTCTTATCCTGAATCTGTTGTTCGGAGGGCACGGGCGCATTGGCGGCGATCGCTTTGACTGTGACCTGTCCGTCCTCATCAACCGTGATGCGCTGGAAGCCGACGGCTCCGTTGCTCGCCTCGATCACAACCGCATCGACGTCCTCGCGGATCGAAATACTGTCGTCGGAGTAATGGTTAAGCTGTTTGATCGCCTCAATCACCGCGCGCGTAGTCTCGATCTGGGCTGTGAGCTGCGGCTCCGCGCCTCGGAGTTGAATCCCTTTGTCGATCAAGCGATCGATCAGGCTGTACACGGCCTCTACGCACTGCTCATCGCCAAAGCCGTAGGCGTCGTATTTGAGCTTGCCGTCGCGGACGGTCAAGTTGAGCCGGCGCTCACCTTGCTTGGCTTTGACCTGCATGCTGCCGTCATCGCCGATCGTACGGGTAACTTTAAAGTCGAAGCCATCTTCCTGCATCTCGTGCAAGCTTTGCTCGATTTCGTGGCCCATGCGCTGGGCGTAGTAGGTATTGAGCTGGCGCAGACCGATCGCCTCAAGCGTGTGCAGCTCGCGCTGGAGCTTCGCAGCTTCGCGCTGGAGCTTGGTAGGCTCGATCTGTGGATCGCCGGCTAGCGCCTCGTACTGCGCCCCGATCGCGTGTAGTTGCTCCACGGCGGCGGCCTCGACAATCGGGCTTTGCTCGGTTGCCAGCGCCTGCAAGTCGCTGAATAATCCACCGACCGCTTGCAATTGCCCCCACAGCGGTGCGAACTCCGCATCTCGCAGCGCTTCCAGCATCGCCAGATGCTTGTCTTCCAGACGCGCGAGGAGCAGCTCGCCGGCTTCGCGCGTATTGCGCAGGGCATTAATGTCTCGGGAGCGAAGCAGCGCATGCAGACCATATTGCCATTGCAGCAGCTCCTGACGAATGGCCGGATCGAACACCGTCGCCAGCAGCGCGCCAACTTCGGCATGATGCTCCTGCAACAGCGCCTGCTCCTGCAAGAGCTCGGCTGCGCCGGCCTCGGCGATCGCGCGCCGCACCGCAGCGATCGCTTCGCTCACCGCCGCTGCATCGCCGGTTTCTACGGCCTGGCGTGCAAGCTCCGCAGTCGGCGACGGCACCGCATCGCCGCTGGTATTCAGCAGCGCATCCAGCACTGCGCGCTGTTCGATCAAGCGCACCTGTTGATCGTAGCGCGCCTGCTGCGCCTTCAGCGTCGCCAGCAGCCGCTCCATGACAACTTCGTCGACCAGCGGATTCTCATGCAGCGGACTGCGAATAACTTGCGGTGCCGCTGCGCGCTGCGCTTCCACCGTGGACGCGGTGAGCTGGCGCAGACGCACACGCTTGTTTTGTTTGCGCTGCTCCTGGGCCACAAACTCCCGATGGAGACGCTGGAACTCGCCGTATTCCTGCTGGCAGACTGTGGCCCGCTCACGCACCCGATCGGCGGCGTAGCTTCCGGCTGCCACGCCCAGGCGCGCTGCACCAACCACCACCACGCCACCGACGATCACGATTCCTGCGGCGACCGCCAGCGTGGCTGCGGCTCCCAGGGCCACTGGCGCTGCCAGGATCTGTAGTTCTGCACCTGTGCTCATGCCGAGCCTCCTTCTATACGTCGTATCAGACCGAGCTGGACTCGGTAGCCAAGGATCTGTTCTTCGAGCTTCGAGTAGGACACCCGATGCGTCCGCCAGAACGGTGGAATCACTGCGCCATCGCTGTCCGTATCATCCAGGGGCACGTCGCGCTGCTCGATCAAATCGGTAAAGGGCGTTCGTTCGGGCAGCTGGGGCATCACCGAGTAGAAGTTGCACGCCTGAATCGCCAGCAAGCTCTGGTAGTCATACATCATGGCATTGGCGTTGGAGCGGTAATCTTCCACGGCCAGCCGCAGATCGTTGAGGCCAACTTCGAGCGCGGCGCTGGCGGCATTGGCTTCGCCGAGCGTGCGGCTGACATTGCGGTCGCCGGCAAACTCGGTGGCGCGGCGCACAATCGTCTCGATCACGGCTCCGGTTGGAATAACATCGCGCTTATGTTCCAGCAAATGCGTGATATCCGGGCTGCGCTGGCTGATCAGCTGGCTCAGCGCGGACGTGTACTGCAACGTTTTGATCGACTTGGGCATCGCTTCCAGGATCAGCGCCTGCTCGTCGGGCGTGGGCAGCAGACACGGAATAATCCGATCGAAGCGCCGCAGCAGCGCTGCATCCAGCACGTCGGGCCGGTTCGTAGCCGCCATCCAGATCACATGGCCACGATTGCGATCATCACCGATGAACTCTAGAATCTGGCCGAAGATCCGCTCGCTGGTTCCGCCGTCGGAGCTTTGCCCGAGCCCGCGATTGCCAAACGCCTGGTCGATCTCATCCACAAATACCAGGATCGGGCTGAGGGCTTTGATCACGTCGAAGGCGCGCCGAAGGTTACGCTCGGACTGGCCGACCAGGCCTTCGCGCACGTTGCGCAGCTTGACCATATTGAGATTGCTTTCCAGGGCCAGCGCTTCGGCGATGATCGTCTTGCCGGTGCCGGGCGGTCCCGACAAGATCAAGCCGCGTGGGATCAAATGGTTGTAGCGGCCATCGACATTGTTGGCCAGAATCCGGCGGCTGAGCGTATGCAGGTACTGCTTCACCGTCTCCATGCCGCCGATCGCGTCGAAGCCGCGATTCGTATCGATGATTTCGAGCAGGCCGTTACTCTGCTCGTTGATGGCGCGGCGCTTGTGCCGCTTGATGTCGTCCAGGCGAATCACTGCCTCGTCGGCGAAAGGGCTGTTGCCATAGACCGCCGCAGAGCTGCCATTGCTTGAAGTTGTCTGCTTCATCTCGTGCTGCGCCCGCACCTGACGATTGAGCTGGTCGATCTCGACGAGCCGGAAGCCTTGCGCCACGGTGCCCAGCACTCGAAGCTGGTCGGCGCGGCTGGTCGCCTGCTGGCCACGCTCTAGCGCCTCGCGCAGCTTGGGATCGATCTGCGCGAGACCGGAGATCAGCGCGCGTCGCATGCGGCGGGTGCCCATACCACTCTCGCGGCGCTCCTCTTCGGCCTCCTGCTCCATGAAGTTAAGAAACGCCGCTCGCTCGGCCTCGTTCGGCAGATCGATCTGGATCGGAAAGCAGTTCGTGCCGGGCGCGTAGATCGCCGGGTCGATCTCTTGCAAGTCGCGCGTGATCAGGATGCAAAGATTATCAGTGCTGCGAAATACATAGTCGGTAGCCCAGCGCGACAAGATCTCGCCGTTGACACGCAGCTCGCCGGTAGCGCCACGCGGCGCAAGTGTTTCTACATGCTCGATAATCACCAGGCTGCGATGGGCAGACGATCGTAAGATGCGCTCAAGCACCCGCAGCACCTTATCCGGCTCGCGCAGATCCGGTACGCTGCGCTCCTCGGTGGTATAGATCTGGTGACCGAAGGTGTCGCTGGTGCGGGCCTGCGCTACGACCGCGCCAACGCCTGTGCCGACGCCCGCGCCGACACCCGCGCCTGCCAGCGCTCCGCCGGCGGGACTGCCGCCCGCCAGCCTGCCGACCAGCGCACCAACACCCGCGCCCGCCAACGCCGATCGAGCGAGCCGGCCCAGAATCGTGTCGCTGTCGTCATCGGGCACGACATCCAGCGACCGGCTGTAGCGAAAAATCGCGTTGAAGACGCTGCCATCCGCCGCCTGCGTGCGCCGCGCGTAGCGTTCAAGAAACGGGACAACCCGTGTGATTGGCGTTTCGGCGTCTTCAGGGTCCATGATGTAATCGTCAACATTGAAGTGCAGCACAAACATACGCGCCGAATTGCTGGCGTAGTAGGTGCGCAGCTGTTGGAACCAGTCGGGATAGCCTGTCATGCGCGTTCCTTTAGCGTGAGTGGTCAGCACCGCTAGCCGCAAAAGCTGAGATAGTTGAGCTTGCCCGCAATGCCCTGCTGATCCAGCAGGCGGATCAGCGCCTCAATCTCGCTGCGCTGGCCTTTGATCACGATTTTGCCGTCGGCGGCGATGCGGACCATCAGCCGCTCGATCGGCTCGACATCCGTGCAGTACGGCAGCGTCTGCCGCTCGATCGGCTCAAAGAGCGGCTCAGAATGAGCGATAGGTTTTGGTACTTGCATATTCATCCAGTGCTGTTGCTAACTGTTGGGGCATACTCGTCTTTGGGAGTAGCTGCTGATCGATCAGCATGCGGTGGAGCACCTCTAGGGCGTGACCAAGCAAGGTTTCCATATACGTGTAGGTATGCCGGATCTGAGCGAGCTGTTGCTCAAGCTGCCGGATCACCTGTACGGCCTGCTGCTGCTCCTGAGCCAGCGCGGCACGTTGGCTGTGAGCGGCGTCCAGCTCATCGCGAAGCTCATCCAGGCGCTCTTTGAAGCGCTCATTCCGGCTGAGCAGGTTTGTACGCTCGCCGGTCAAAAGATCAAGCTGGCTTTGTGCCTCGACCAGCTTTTGACG
>JAFAYS010001064.1 GCA_019240175.1 Chloroflexota bacterium
GGCAGCGGCGGCTGGATCGCCGGACGCTGGGTCGTGGTTGGCCGCCGCGCAATATCGCCTGGACGTGGTGCGGAGACTGTCCCGCCAACGCTCACCACATCCAGCTTGGCAAAACGCGCGGCATCGGTGGTCTTCTCGTCCGCCGTAAACAGCGTAACACGTATATTCGACGCCTTGGCGGCATCGCGCAGCATCTCGTTGCCGGCAATGCTTTGCAGAGCACGCGTGCCATCCGGCACTAGCAGCTCCACTCGCGCCGCGCCGGCCTCGCGCACCAGCGCGCAGATCTCCTCAATCGTGCTGCTGGGCTGGATCGGAATCAGCAGCGGTGCCTCGTCGCGCCCAACCTGGCTTAGCGGCAGCGACGGCTCAACCCGTGGGCCAGGACGGCGACCACCACGATCGTTTGACGGTCTATTGCTCACGGCGTCCCTCGCTGTACGAATCTACAAGCAGGCACGAAACGGTTTCTAGCAGTTGGGACATAAATCTCGATCGCCTCTCGTTTGGGCTTGAGGTTTGCTTAGCTTTTTTACCTGTTGGTGTATGATAGCGTAACCTCGATATTTCGCAAATCAAACACCTATCTTCTATTGGCATAGGTAACTCGCCCGGCCCATGGTGTACCACAGAGCTCCGTAATCGGCTTTCGAGACTGGAAAATTACCTGCTTTACAGGATGAGAGCATAGCACACCGTGCAACTCACTGTGTGAACGAACAAAGGAACAAGCAAACAAAGGAACAAAGAGTTGCAATCCTATTTGTTTTGTTCGTTTGTTTGTGATTAGGCCCTCATCCCCTGTCGCTGCCGCGACGTCCCCTTGCCCCGAACCTCGGCGGGCTTCGGCGGAGGAAAAAACAGGCCCTCACCCCGCCTCACGTTGTTCGGCACCCCTCTCCCGCTGCGGCAGGCGAGGGGGAATAGTGGTACTCCTTTGTTCTTTGTTCCCTTGTTCCTTTGTTCCCTCGTTCGTTAGCCCCTTTGGTTCTCGGTTCTCGGTTCTAGGTTCTGTGCTCCCCGTGGTACACTTCTGGCGCAAACCACCTACCCTGGACAGATCTTATGACCCAATCCCTCCGCTACCGGCGCGTCGTCGTCAAGCTCGGCACAAGCGTCCTGACAGCAGGCACTGATCGGCTGCACCGGCCACGCATGGTCGAGCTGATCCGTCAGATCGCGGCGCTGCGCGACCTGGGTGCCCAGCCGATCCTGGTGACATCGGGCGCGGTGCTGGCCGGCTGGGAGCAGCTTGGCTTTCCACCCCGCAAGCGCAACCTGCCCGAGAAGCAGCTCTTCGCCGCGATCGGTCAGAGCCGGCTGATGCATCTGTACGCCCAGCTCGCCGATATTTATGGTTTTCCTGTGGCCCAGACGCTCCTGACCCGCGACGATCTGCGTGATCGGCGGCGCTATCTCAACGCCCGCAATGCCCTGCTTGGCTGCGTCGAGCGCCGCGTGCTGCCGATTGTTAACGAGAACGACGCGGTCGCCGTGGACGAGATCAAGGTTGGTGATAACGACACGCTCTCGGCGCTGGTCGCGAACCTGGTCGACGCCGACCTGCTGCTGATCTGCACCGACCGTCCGGGCCTGTTCAGCGCCGATCCGCGCGTCGACACGACCGCTCAGCTGATCCCGGATGTGCCGCTGATCGACGAGACGATCTGGGCGCTGGCCGGCGACGCGGGCAGCCATCGCGGCACCGGCGGCATGCGCACCAAAATCCAGGCCGCCGATCTGGCCACGCGCGCAGGAATCGAGGTCATCATCGCGGCAGGCGAGGCACCCAATGTGATCTTGCAGGCCGCGCAGGGCACAGCGATTGGCACACGGCTGCACGCCCGCGCCACGCGGCTGGAAGCACGCAAACGCTGGATTCTGGCCGAGACCGCCCGCCAAAGCCGCGTTGTGATCGATGCAGGAGCCGCGCGCGCGCTCCGTGAGCAGGGACGCAGCCTGCTGCCTGCCGGCATCGTGCGCATCGACGGCGCATTCGATCGCGGCCAGACGATTCGCATCTTTAGCGAGCAAGGCATCGAGCTGGCGCGTGGCCTGACCCAGTATCGCGCCGCAGATCTCGGGCTAATCGGCGGCAAGCACTCGGCGCAGATTGAGGAAATTTTGGGCTACACCTACGGGCCAGAAGTCGTCCACCGCGACGATATGGTGATGGTGAATTAATAAGAACCTAGAACTTAGAACCTAGAACCTAATTTCTCTTCCTTTGGTTCTTAGTTCTAGGTTCTAGGTTCTAAGGAAGCTGTACATGGAAACACCAACGCTTATCTCAATCGGACAGCGCGCCAAAGCTGCCGCGCGCCGGCTGGCAACGCTGCCGACCGCGACCAAAGATCGGGCGCTGCTGGCGATTGCGGCGGAGCTGCGCAGCGACGAGTCGGCGATTCTGGCGGCCAACGAGCAGGATGTGGCCGACGCCCAGCGTAACGGCCTGTCGGAGGCACTGATCGATCGGCTGCGGCTCACACCTCAGCGGCTCAACGCGATCGCCGCCGACGTCGAGCATGTCACCACACTCGGCGATCCGGTTGGCGAGCGCTTTGACGAGCGGACCCTGCCCAACGGCCTGAGCATCTACCGCCGGCGCGTGCCGATCGGCGTCGTCGGCGTGATCTATGAGTCACGGCCTAACGTCACCGTCGACGTCGCGGCGTTGTGCCTCAAGACCGGCAACGCCGTGATTCTACGCGGCGGCAAGGAAACGGTGCGATCCAACGCGGCGCTGGTCGCGGCGATCCGGCGGGCGCTGGCGACCACGGGCCTACCCGACGACGCCGTGCAGGTGATCGCCGATCCCAGCCGTGAGCGTGTACTTGAACTGCTGAAGCTCGATCAGTACGTCGATATGATCATTCCGCGCGGCGGCGCGGGCCTGCACCAGTTCTGCCGCGAGAACGCCACGATTCCGGTGATCACCGGCGGGCTGGGCGTGTGCCACATGTTTGTCGACGCGACGGCCAATCTTCAGCACGCCGTTCCGGTGATCCACAACGCCAAAGTTCAGCGACCAAGCGCCTGCAACGCGCTGGATACGCTGCTGGTCCAGCGTGATATCGCGCCGGATCTGCTGCCGCTGGTTGGCGCGGACCTGGCGGCGGCGGGCGTCGAACTGCGGGCCGATCCCGAGGCGATGGCGCTGCTCACCAGCGGCGGCAATCATGTTGTGCCTGCCGTCGATAGCGACTG
>JAFAYS010000880.1 GCA_019240175.1 Chloroflexota bacterium
TCGAGATTGTGGCCTCGCTGCGGGAGCAGATCGCGGCGGCCTTGGAGCAGAGCCGCCGTATCGAGGTAGCGCAGCGCGCCCGTGAGCGCGAGGCATTTTTGAACAAGCTGCTCACGACGATTAACAAAACGCCGCCCGACCGCTGGCACGAGGCCTGGACGCAGCTGGCGGTGCAGCTCGGCACGCTTCTGGAAAGCGATCTGTGCGCGATCGGCACGCTCGAGCCGGATCAAACGCTGAGGCTCAACACCTGGCAGGCACAGGACACGCCGCTCAGCGAACTTCGCAATGTGCCACTTTCTGCGATGGACACCACCGTGCTGGATGATTTTCGTCGCGGTGAGCGCTTGTATGTCAGCGATATCAGCGCTGATGCACAACAGCACTCGCCGGTCCGGCGCGCGCTGGTCGAGGCCGGTGTGTTTTCGCTGGCGGTGGTGCCGGTGATCGTAGACGGTGACCTTGTGGCGCTCCTGATGGTGGCGCACAACCAGCGCTGGCCCTGGGAGCGCGCGGATCAGATTCTCCTGGAGGCGGTAGCTCAGCATCTGACGGCGGCGCTGCGTCAGTCCTATCTATGGATGGAGGAGGCGCAGCGGCGGCATGAGCTTGAGCTGGTCTACCAGACCGCGCTCGACATCAACGCCCACCACGATCTGGAGTCGGTGCTTCAGGCGATCGTCGATCGAGCGTGCGCGCTGCTCAGCGCCGACACCGGCACGCTGCATCTGCTGCTGCCCTACGATGAAGATGCTGAGCTGCGGGTTGGCGTGAATATTCCGCCGAGTCTGCTGGGTGCTCGCGTTAACCGCAATGTAGGCCTGGTGGGCAAAACTCTGGCGCTGAACCGCAGCTATTTGGTGACCGACTACTCGGCATGGGACGAGCACGATCCCGACTTCGACTATACGCGGTTTGGCGCGACGCTGGGCGTGCCGCTGATCGCGAATCAGCGCGCGATCGGTGTGCTGATCGTGGCGCATACCGGGGCGAATAAGCAGTTCAGCGCCACGGCTCAGCGGCTGATCGAGATGCTGGCGGCGCAGGCGGCGCAGGCGATCGAGACGGCGCAGCTGCTGGAAGATATTCGGCGGCGCAGCGCTGAGATGGAGGCTGTGTACGAGAACGTGCTGACGCTTTCGTCGGATCTGGATCTGCAACAGGTGCTCCAGATGATTGTGAGTCGCGCGCAGGCTTTGATCGGCTGTGCGACCGCCGGGCTGAATCTGTTCCATCCGACCACGCAGGAGCTAGAGCTGGTTGTCGGCGTGAATGTGCCTGAGCATCTGCTGCGCGAGCGGGTCAAGCTGGGCCAGGGCGTGGTCGGTCGGGCCGCGCAGATACGCCGCACAATCCGGCTGGAAGATTATCGCGAGTGGCCGGAGCCGGCTAAGATCTTCACAAATCTGCCCTGGCGCTCCGTCATGGCGGTGCCGCTGCTCAGCGGCGATCATATGCTGGGCGCGCTGGGACTAACCCACACCGATCCTGACCGGCGCTTCAGCGCTCACGATCAGCAGTTGATGGAGCTGTTTGCTAGCCAGGCGGCGCAGGCGGTGGAGCACGCGCGGCGCTTCGAGCGCGAGCGGATTTTGCGCTCCGATGCCGAGCGCTCGCTGGATGAGATGCAGGCCGTGCTGCAGGAGCTTGAGCAGACCAACGAGCGCATGGGCCGTCTGGAAAAGATGCGCCTGCTGGGCGAGCTGGCCTCCGAGGTCGCTCATGACTTCAATAATGCGCTCACGAGTGTGCTCGGCAATAGCCAGCTGTTGCTGCTCGACGAGACCGATCCGCTGCGGGTCGAGACGCTGAGCGCGATCGAGGCGGCGGCGCGTGACAGCGCGGCGATGATCAAGCGGCTGCAAGAGTTTGGCCGTACGCAGCAGGAGCCCTACACCGAGATTGTGGATATCAACACGATTGTGCGCGACGCCGTGACGATGACGCAGACGCGCTGGCGTGAGCTGACGCGCTCCAATATTCGTCTAGAAGCGACGCTGCCGATCCGTGGCAGTGTGACCGAGCTGCGCCGCGTGCTGATGAATCTGATCGTGAACGCGATCGATGCCATGCCCGACGGCGGGACGCTGGCGATCATCACCGAGAACCTGGCCGACGCCGTGCGCATCAGCGTGATCGATACCGGCGTGGGCATGCCGCCTGAGGTCAAAGCGCGCGTCTTCGATCCGTTCTTCACCACCAAAGCCGCCGGCATGGGCACCGGTCTCGGGCTGGCGATCTGCCACCAGATCGTCGTGCGGCACGGCGGCACGATCGCCGTCGAGAGCACTCCCGGCGTCGGCACCACCTTCACGATCATGCTGCCCGTCGGCGCGACGCAGGCGCTGGAAGTAGCGGGGGAGAAATAAAGAACAAAAGAACCAAAGAACAAGGGAACAAAGAGGTTTCGCGCTTATACTTTTTGTTCCTTTGTTTCCTTGTTTCTTGGTTTGCCCGAAGGGCGGGGTGAGGGCCTGCCAACCAACAACGCCCAAATTGCAGTCTAATCCTTTGTTCGTTTGTTCGTTTGTTTCCTTGTTCTGGTGTTCCGCCCCGCTAGCCTGGAATCAGCATCCCGTGGTACACTAGCGCCGACGCAAGGAGGCAAGTTATGGCCCATGCACTTTCTGCGCTACAGCACCAGGACCCGGAGCTTGCTGCGGCCATCGCGGCTGAAGCCCGCCGCCAGCGCGACGGCATCGAGCTCATCGCATCCGAGAACTATGTCAGCGAGGCGGTGCTCGAAGCTCAGGGATCGATTCTGACCAACAAATATGCCGAAGGCTATCCTGGCCGTCGCTACTACGGCGGCTGCCAGTACGTCGATATTGTCGAGACGCTGGCGATCGAGCGTGCCAAGCAGTTGTTTGGCGCGGAGTTTGCCAACGTGCAGCCCCACTCGGGCGCGCAGGCCAACATGGCGATCTATTTGGCGGCACTCAAGCCCGGCGATACGATCCTGGGCCTGAAGCTCGATCAGGGTGGACATCTGACGCACGGTCACCCGCTCAACTTTTCGGGCATGTACTTCGACGTGCATTACTACGGCGTCGATCGCGAGACCGAGCGCATCGACTATGACGATCTGCTGGAAGTTGCCAAGCAGGTGCGGCCCAAGCTGATCACCTCGGGCGCGTCCGCGTATCCGCGCGTGATCGACTTCGAGCGCATGCGTGCCATCGCCGATGCGGTCGGGGCGCTGCTCTGGGCCGACATCGCGCACATTGCGGGCCTGGTCGCGGCGGGCATCCATCCATCGCCGATTGCACACGCCCACTTCACGACGACCACGACGCACAAGACGCTGCGCGGCCCACGCGGCGGCCTGATCCTCTCGACGCAGGAGATCGCCGAAACCTACAACCTGAACCGCACAGTCTTTCCAGGCGTGCAGGGCGGCCCGTTGATGCATGTGATCGCCGCGAAGGCCGTGGCCTTCGGCGAGGCGCTCCAGCCGGACTGGAACGACTACCAGCGACGGATCGTCGAGAACGCGCGCGCGCTGGCCGACAGCCTGTCGAAACAGGGCATGCGGCTGGTCTC
>JAFAYS010000941.1 GCA_019240175.1 Chloroflexota bacterium
AACATCGACGGGACGAAGTGCAGCGTGGTGATGCGCTCGCGGGCGATCAGCTCGACGAGATAGGCGCTGTCCTGGTGCCCGCCCGGCTTGGCCACGACCAAGGTTGCGCCGGTGAGCAGCGGCCAGAAGAACTCCCAGACCGAGACGTCGAAGCTAAAGGGCGTTTTTTGCAGCACGCGGTCCGAGCCGGTGAGCCCGAAAGCGTCTTGCATCCAGAGCAGCCGATTGACGATCGCCTGATGCGTGTTCATCGCGCCCTTGGGCTGGCCGGTCGAGCCCGAGGTGTAGATCATGTAGGCCAGGTTGTTCGCGTCCGTGATCAATGCCGGGTTGCTGACTGGCTGCTGGGCGATCGTGGACCAATCGGCGTCGAGGCGCAGCACGCGCGCGGTGTGAGGCGGCAGATCTGCCGCGAGATGCTGCTGGGTGAGCAGCACGGGCGCGGCGGCGTCGGCGAGCATGAACTGGATGCGATCGGTAGGATAGCTGGGATCGACGGGCACGTAGGCGCCGCCGGCCTTGATCACACCGACGAGGGCGATCACCAGTTCGAGCGAGCGCTCCATGCACACCGCCACGCGCGTCTCAGGACCGACGCCCACGGTGCGCAGGTGGTGCGCCAGCTGGTTGGCGCGGGCGTTCAGTTCGGCATACGTCAGCGGCTGACCTTCAAAGACCAGCGCCGTCGCCTCGGGGGTGCGCGCGACCTGCTGCTCGATCAGCGTGTGCAGCGCCACATCCTGCGGATAATCAACCGTCGTGGCGTTCCAGTCCACCAGCAGTTGCTGGCGCTCGGTCTCGCCCAGGAACACTAGATCGCTGAGCCGCTGCTCTGGGTTCGCGGCGCAGTACTCAAGCAGGCGCTCGAAATGCCCGATCATGCGCGCGATCGTGGTGGCCTCGAAGATGTCGGTGTTGTACTCCACCGAGCCGATAATGCCGATGTCAGTCTCGATCAGCTCAAAGGCCAGATCGAACTTGGCCGTCTCGGTGGTGATATCGACCGTCGTGAGCGTGAGATCGCCCAGGCTGACCGCGCCCATCGGCGTGTTCTGAAGGATGAAGAAGACCTGGAACAGCGGATGCCGGCTGATGTCGGCCTCGTACTCCGCGATCTCGACGACCTGCTCGAACGGCAAGTCCTGATGCGCGTATGCGCCCAGCGCGACCTCACGCGATCGTTCCAGCAGCTGCGTAAACGTTGGATTGCCCGACAGATCCGAGCGCAGCACCAGCGTGTTGATGAAGCAGCCGATCAGCTCCTCGACCTGCCCGTGGTGACGATTCGCGATCGGTGATCCGATCACCAGATCGGTCTGGCCGCTGTAGCGATACAGCAGCGCGTTAAGGCCGCTCATCAGCGTCATGAAGAGCGTCGTGCCGGCGCTGCGGCTGAGTAGATTCAACTGATCCAGCAGCGGTTTGGCGAAGTGCAGGCTCTGCTTCGCGCCGCGATAGGTGCGCACTGGTGGTCGCGGATGATCGGTGGGCAGATTCAGCGCCGGAATGTGGCCGCTGAGCTGCTGCTTCCAGTAGGCCTGCTGCGCTTCCAGCACTTCGCCCTGGAGCCAGCTGCGCTGCCAGGATGCATAATCGGCGTACTGGATCGGCAGCTCTGGGAGGGCGCGCGCTTCCAATTGCGCCTGGCCGCTGCTCAGCGACGTGTAGAGCACCGCCATCTCGCGGATCAACACGCCTAGCGACCAGCCGTCCGAGACGATATGGTGCATCGTCACCAGCAGAGTGTGCTCGTGCTCGCTGTGCTTGAAGATCAGCGCGCGGATCGGCGGGCCGCTGACCAGATCGAAGGGCCGCTGCGCCTCGCGCGTGCCGATGTGCCGTAGTTCGGCCTGCTGCTCGTCGGCGGGCAGGCTGCTCAGATCGATCGAGGGCAGATCCAGCGTCAGGCGCGGCACGATCTGCTGCACCGGTCGTCCATCCAGCAGATGGAATGTCGTGCGCAAAATCTCATGTCGCTGCACGATCGTGTTGAGCGTTTGGGTCAACGCCGGCAGATCCAGCGCGCCCTTAAGCCCGATCGCGGTCGGGTTGTTGTAGGTTGCGCTCTCCGGCTCGACCTGCTGCAAGAACCAGATGCGCTGCTGGGCAAACGAGAGCGGCAGCGGTCGATCGCGCGAAACATGTTCGATCGGCGGCGCTTGCAGGCCGCTCGCTTTCTGCTGCGCCCGCTCGACCTGCTCGGCCATGCCGGCGACCGTCGGCGTATTGAAGAGCGTGCTCAGCGCTAGCTCAACCTGGAAGGTTTCACGCACGCGCGACAAGATCTGCGTCGCCAGCAGCGAGTGGCCGCCGAGCATAAAGAAGTTGTCGTGGACGCCCACGTTTTGTACGCCAAGCACGCGCTCCCACAGCGAGGCGACAACTTCCTCGGTCGGCGTGCGCGGCTGCATGGCTGCCGGCTCGATCGACGCCAGGCTGGCATCGGGCGCGGGTAGGGCTTTGCGATCGACCTTGCCGTTGGGCGTCAGCGGCAGCGCGTCCAGCGTCACGAACGCCGACGGCACCATGTACTCGGGCAGCCGCTCTTTGATGAAACTGCGCAGCTCGGTGAAGTTGAGGCCCTCAGTTGAGGCCCTTACCCCCGTCTCGCTTCGCTCGACTTCCCCCTCTCCCGCTGCCGCAGGCGAGGGGAAAGTTTGGTGCTCCCTAGGTTCTAGGTTCTGGGTTCTAGGTTCTTCGACAACGTACGCCACCAGCCGCGTATCCGCCGTATCCTGCCGCGCCACGACGACCGCCTCGCGAATTGCGGGATGCTGGCCCAGCACAGCCTCGATCTCGCCGAGCTCAATGCGGAAGCCGCGTAGCTTGACCTGGAAATCCACGCGGCCCAGGAACTCGATCGTGCCGTCGGCGCGGTAGCGCGCCAGGTCGCCGGTCTTGTAGATACGCCCACCTGGACGCGGGCCGAACGGATCGGGTAGGTAGCGCTCGGCGGTCAGCGCCGGATGCTGGTAGTAGCCACGGGTCACGCCCACGCCGCCGATGTACAGCTCGCCCGGTACGCTGATCGGCGTTGGCTGTAGGCGAGCGTCAAGAATATAAATCTCGGTGTTGGCGATCGGCTTCCCGATCGGCATGTTGCTCTCGGTCGCCTCAGTGACGGGATGCGTCGCCGACCAGATTGTGGTCTCGGTCGGGCCGTACATGTTGATCAGGCGGCCACCAAGCATCGGCAGCAGCTGTTGCGCTAGTGCGGTCGGCAGCGCCTCACCGCCGAGCAGCAGCGCCCGCAGCGATCGCAGGGCGGTCAGCGTGTCGGGCTGAAGCAGCAGCAGCTTGGCCAGCGACGGCGTGCCTTGCAGCAGCGTCGCGTGGTGCCGCTGCGCCTGCGCCGGCAGACTCGCGCCGGTCTTGGCGATTGGCTGGCTGGTCAACTCGCGCAGCGTGTTCAGCTGCTCAAGCGCCGCCAGCGCCTGCTCTGCTTCGACGCCAAAATCGACCAGACAGCCGATCTCGTCAACGCCGATCGCTTTGAGCCGCTCGATCATCTCGGCGCACGTTTCGACGGTGCCGAAGAGCGCGCTAGTCTCGAAGTAGCGATCGAAGGCGAAGGCCAGCAGCGCGTCCATGTCGGCCTGGCTGAGGCTGTTCATGTCGCCGCTGAGGTTAATGCTCTTGGCCAGATTGGCGACCAGCCCCGCCGACGAGCGCAGATAGTTGGTGAACGGCTCGCGCACCAGCTCGCGCACGGCATCACGATCGTCGCCGATGAAGGTGTGCAGCATCAGCGTGATCTTGCCGGTCTCGGGATCGAGGCCGCTTTCGGCACGCGCGGCGCGATACAGGCGCACTTTTTCGGCGACATCTTCCAGCGACTGGCCTAGCAAGTGCGTCAGGACGTTCGCGCCGGTCTTGCCCGCCTCGATAAAGGTTTCGGGATTGCCCGCCGCCGTGATCCAGATCGGCAGCTCGGGCTGCACCGGCTTTGGAAAGATCTTAACGTCGATCGGCTTGCCAGCGCCGCTCTGCACCGTCAGCGACTCGCCGCGCCACAATTTTTGCACGGCGGCCAGGCCATCGGCGGTGGCTTGCTTGCGCTGGGCGTAGCGCTCCGGGAAGAACACAAAGTCGTTGGCGTGCCAGCCCGAGGCAAAGGCGATGCCGACGCGGCCTTTCGAGATGTTATCGACGACCGACCATTCTTCGGCGACGCGGATCGGATCATGGAGCGGCATGACTACGCTGCCGGCGCGCAGCTGGACGTTTTGCGTGATCGTCGCCAGGGCCGCGCTGGTGATCGCCGGGTTGGGATACAATCCGCCGAACTCGTGGAAGTGGCGCTCGGGCGTCCAGACCGCACTGAAGCCGTGCTGATCAGCGAACTTCGCGCCCTCGATCAGCAGCCGGTACTTGTCGCCGCTGTCGCCCGAGTCGTCGCTGGCGAAGTAGAACAGGCTAAAGTCGATCGCGCGATCGCTGCGGGCGTGCTCGGCCTGGGCTGTCATACCGCTGGCGGCGTGCTCGGCCAGAATCACGACCTTCGCGCCCTGCGTCAGCGGCCAGAACAGCTCAAGCACCGAGATATCGAACGAGATGCTGGTGGTGGCCAGCAGCGCGTCGTCGCTCCCACAGCCGATCTGGCTCTGCATGGCGGCCAGAAAGTTGACCACCGGGCCATGCGGCACCATCACGCCCTTGGGCTGGCCAGTCGAGCCCGAGGTGTAGATCATGTAGGCGATCTGCTCAGGAGCGATCACGGTGTTGGGGTTGCTCGTCGGCTGAGCGGCCAGCGTTGGGCCGGCGCGGTCCAGCAGCACAACCTGCGCGTTGGTGCTCGGCAGCTGCGCGGCAACACGCGACTCGCTCAGCAGCACGGTTGGCGCGGAATCTTGCAGCATAAAGGCCAGGCGCGTGGCCGGATACGCCGGATCGAGAGGGACGTACGCGCCGCCCGCCTTGAGGATCGCCAGCAGCCCGACCAGCAGATCCGCCGAGCGCTTCATGCAGATCGCGACGCGTTTTTCGGGGCCAACGCCCAATGCTTGGAGATGATGGGCCAGCTGATTGGCGCGCGCGTTCAATTCGGCGTAGGTGAGCTGCGTGTCCTCGAAGGCCAGCGCGACCGCCTCAGGTGTCTGCTCAACCTGACGCTCGATCAGCGTGTGCAGACAAGCATCCTGATCATACGCCGCCGACGTGGCGTTCCAGTCAACCAGTAGCCGTCGTCGCTCATCCTCGCTCAGCAGCGTTAGCTGGCTCAGCGGCTGGTCGAGCCGATCGATCATGCCCTCGATCAAGATTTGCAGCTGGGCCAGCAGCCGCTCGATTGTCGCGGCATCGAAGTGCTGGGTCTCGTAGTTGAGGCGCAGAATCAAGCGCTGGCGCGGCACGGCCACCAGCGTCAGTGGATAGTTGGTCTTTTGGAAGATGCGCAGCTCGGCCTCGGACAGCGCGTCGGTCGGGTAGTTTTCGAAGACGACGATGCTTTCGAAGAGACGCTCGCCGGGCGGCATATCGCTCCAGCGCTGCACCTCGACCAGCGGGCTGTAGGCGTATTGCAGCAGTTGGACCTGCTGCTGCTGAATTTGGAGCAGCCAGTCGCGCAGAGTCTGGTTGGGCTGCGTTTGAACGCGCATCGGCAGCGTGTTGATGAAGCAGCCGACCATCGTCTCGCTGCCCGCGAGATCGGCGGGGCGACCCGAGACGGTTGAGCCGATCACGAGATCTTGCCCGCCGCTGTACCCTTGCAACAGCAGCGACCACGCGCCGTGAACCAGCGTGCTGAGCGTCAAGCGCTCACGTCGCGCCAGCGCCTGGAGCGCCTCGGTCTGTTCGGGCGAGATCTCAAGCTGCAGCTTGTTGTAGCCAACCTCGGCATCGCGTCCGGCACCATGATCAAACGGCAGCGGCGTCGGCTCGCTAAAGCCCTTGAGCATCGGTCGCCAGTAGTTTTCGGCCTCGCTCAGATCTTTTTTACGCAGCCAGGCCAGGTAGTCGCGGTAGGGCCGGCGACGCGCCATGCGTGGCTGCTGATCCTTCACAAAAGCCGAGTAGGCGGTGAACACGTCCTGAATGATCAGCGGCACCGACCAGCCATCCAGCAACAGATGGTGATAGCTCCACACAAAGTGGAAGCGCTCGG
Organism: Chloroflexota bacterium; assembly: GCA_019240175.1. Lineage (GTDB taxonomy): Bacteria > Chloroflexota > Chloroflexia > Chloroflexales > Kallotenuaceae > LB3-1. The sequence goes on from JAFAYS010000941.1 coordinate 6,104, forward strand.
GACCGCCGCGAATAATCGTTACCCGCATCAAGGGGGCTTCGGTTAAGTCGAAGCCCTGGTCTCGATCGGTCTGTAGATAGGTTTCGAGCCGCGCCTCCTGCTCTGCAGGCGACAGATCGCTCCAATCTAGGGAGATGAAGGGCAGCCGCGCCTGGCGTTGAACCACCTGGATCGGCTCATCAAGATCTTCCCAGAAGAATGCCGTACGCAAAATTGGATGCTGATCGACGACATACTGCCAGGCGCGCTCAAACACCGGGACAATCCACTCCTGGTTCACAGTCCAGCCGAATTGCTCGAAGTACACCCCTGATCCAGGGGTGTACAGGCTATGAAAAAGGATTCCTTGCTGGATCGGCGTCAGTTTATAGATGTCGGCGATGTTCTCCTGCTTCACTTATCCCGTCTCCTCATGCTGGTCATAAATTTATCAAGATCCGCCTGACTGAGCCCGGCCTCCGGGAAGTCAGATGGTGTGTAGCCTGCCGCATCCGACGACTGGCTCTGCTCGATGATCGCCTGGAGCGATTCCACAGTGCTGTCGGCCAATCGTTCGATCGTCGCGCGATCGTGGAGCTGCTCGCTGTAGAGCCACTCCAGTCGCAGCTGTCCATCCAGGAGCGCGCCTTTGATGTCCAGCAGATGGCTGCGCCGTCCCTGCGGGCTGCACGCCGGCGCGTTGAGGCTATCGGCCAGCCCGAAGATCGAGCTTTCCGACAGGATCTGCTCGGCGTCGCTGGTGTACGCAAAGCCGATCTCGGCGCTGGGCAGCGCTTCCAGCTGCTCGATGGTCTCGGGATCGCCCAGGTAGCGCAGCAGGCCGTAGCTCAAGCCCTGAGCCGGGATACTGCGCAGCTGCTCTTTGACGCCTTTGACAATATCGCTGACGTCCCACAGGTCGCCCAGATCGAGCAGCATTGGGTAGCGCGTGCTGAGACGGCCAACAGTGCGCGACAGGTCGAGATCCAGGCCGGCCTCGCGTCCGCGTCCTTGCAGCTCGATCAGCAGTGTACCCTCATTAGTCCAGCTCTGGAAGCCCTGCGCGATCGCTGTGAGCAGCACTTCTTCCATGCTGGTACGATAGGCCGCCGGCACCTCGTTCAGCAGCGCCTGCGTATCCTCCGGGCTAAGCGTGACGCTCACTGTGCGCGCCGAGCCCAGCGTGTTGGTCGCCGGATCGCCGTCGAGATCGACCGGCAGCGACGCGACGTAGGACCAGTCTTTTTCGAGCCAGAAGCCCAGCTCGTCCTTGAGCTCATCGGACTGCGCGCGATCCGCAAGCTGCTCGGACCAGCGCTTGAACGAGGCGGTCTTGGCCGGTAGCGCGACGGTCTCGCCACGGCTGAGCTGCTCGTAGGCGGTTTGTAGATCGGCGACCAGCGGCTGCCACGATTGCTCGTCGGCGACCAGCTGATGCGTGATCAGCAGCACCTTGCTCGGCTGCGTCGGCCCGAAGTCGAAGTGCGCGACGCGGACCAGCGGCCCGTTGGTCAGATGCAGGCTGGCGTGCAGATCCGCTGCGGTCGCCTCCATCTCGGCGCGATGCTCAGACTCGGGCAGCGTGGTGAAATCGACCGATACGAACGGAATCACCTGCTCCGGCGCGGCGTTCTGCTGTGTCCACGCGCCGTCTTGCTCCGTAAAGCGCAGCCGCAGCGCGTCGTGATGCGTCAGGATCTGCTGGATCGCCCGCTCCAACAGCGCCGGATCGAGCGACTGGTTGGCCTGCAGCAGCAGCGCCTGGTTCCAGTGGTTGGGATTCGGCAGCGTCTGCTCGAAGAACCAGCGCTGGCTCGGCGTCAGCGGCACCGGACCCGTGATCGTCGTTTGCTCGATCTGCGTCACCGGCACATCGCCGCTCAGCGCGGCCAGCTCGGCCACGGTCTGATGCTGGAAGAGCTGCGCGGGCGTCAGCTGGAAGCCGGCCTCGTTTGAGCGCGCGATAATCTGGATCGCGACCACCGAGTCGCCGCCCAGCTCGAAGAAGTTGTCGTGAATGCCGACCTGATCGATGCCCAGCACGCGCTGCCAGACTGAGGCCATCGTGCGCTCGACGTCGTTGGTCGGCGCGACATACGGCGTCTGCACATTCGGTCGCGCGTGCATCTGCTTGGGCGCGCCGCCTTTGTCGAGCTGTTCGAGCAGCTTGAGCTGCTCGGAGTTGCGCGCGCGCTCGATCGCCGCGTCGAGATCTTTGATGCAGACCACGATCTGCGGCGTGCGAATGCGCGACAGAATACGCGTGAACGCATCCACGCCTTCGGCGGGCGTCATGCCTTCCAGCATCGGCAGCGCATCGCTGCTTTCGGCGGCGTTGCCAAAGCCAAGATTGAGCGGCAGCACGTCGTTGGTGACCATTGGCACCGGTGCCAGCGCGGAGGTGTCGAGCGGCGTGGCGCTATCTACGACCTGCTCCTGCTCGATCTGGCGCGCGGCGGGCGAGTTGACGCGCTTGAGCGTGAACTCCTCGATGTCGACCAGCTCGGTGCCGAACTCGTCCATCAGCGTAATGTCGAACGAGATCGTTTCTTTGCTGGGATCGGCGCCCTCACGATGCCGGACGTAGCTGTAGATCCGCTGCGGCAGCGCGCCCCGGAACTTCAGGTTCTTGTACGACAGCGGCAGGTAGCTGCCCTCGCCCGCGACGCCGCTGGCAAAGGCCGTGGCGACGTCGAGCAGCGCGGGATGCATGCCGAAGCCCGGCAGATCGTCGACGTAGGCGTCCGGCAGCTCAAGCAGGCCCAGGCCCTCGTTGTTGCCGATGTACACCTTCTTCAAGCTGCGCCAGCGCGGGCCCCAGTAGACCAGCTTCTCGACCGCCTCAAGCTCGTCCTCGGTCACGATCCGCTCGCGCACATTGCAGCGCGCGATCAGCGCCTCGATATCGTGCTGGTGCGGCTGTGTCTCGCTCAGAATGCCGACGTGGCCCATCACATGATCGGACCAGATTGGCTCGCCGCCGGTCTTGGACGGCGTTTTGCTTTGCACCCGGAACGACACGTGATCGCCGGTGCCTTCGAGCAGCGCGTGCAGCTCCTTGGTCTCGTCCAGACCGACCGTCAGCGGCGTCAGGAAGAAGATATCCTGGATCTCCACGGTGCCGGCGTTGGCGTGGTGGCTAAAGATCGCGCGGATGATCTCAAGATATGACGTGCCGGGCAGTGCCGGCGCGCCCGCGATGCGGTGCTCGTCCAGCACCCACTGCTTGGCGACGTTCAGCTCGGCAACGTAGCGCTCCTCGCTCTCCGAGTCGCGCGACCAGCGCTCGATGATCGGATGATCGAACTCGAAGAAGCGCGACTGGCCCGAGCCTTTGAGCGACGACGGCAGCGCGGTGTTGACCGCCATACCGACTTCAAGCCAGGCGTCCCAGTTGACCGAGACCGTGAAGGTGCCGGTTTTGGCTGTGTAGTAGGGCGCGAAGACGTCGAGGAATGAGTTACCGCCGCAGTAGTCAACCTGGCCCAGGCCGCCGATCACGCCGATTGTCGAGGAGCAGAGCATCATGAAGTCGAGCTTGCGATCCGCCAGCGCGCCTTCCAGCGCAAACATCGCGTTGACCTTGGGCGTGAGCACGCTTTCGGCCAGCTCTTTGCTCTTGAGCTGGATCACACCGCCGCCGGCGACACCCGCCGCGTGGATGATGCCGTTGAGCGCGCCGAACTCGGCGTAGGCTTGATCGATCGCCTCCCGCATCTGCTGCTCGCTGGCGACATCGGCGCTCAGCACCAGCACGTCCGCGCCCAGCGACTCAAGCTGCTGGAGCTTGCGGATCTTGCGGCTGGTGTTGTCGCTCTCGTCGTGCGTAGCGAGATACTTGTTCCAGCTTTCACGCTCCGGAAAGCGCGAGCGTCCGATCAGCACCAGCTTGGCCTGCACGCTCTGCGCCAGGTATTCCGCCAGCACCAGACCGATGCCGCCCATGCCGCCGGTGATCAGATACACGCCGTTCTGCCGCAGCCGCAGCTTCTCGTTGATCGCTTCTTCGACGCGCGTGGCCTCGTAGTTCTGCACCCAGCGATCAAAGCCGCGATAGGCCACGACCACATCCGAGGACTTGGCCGCGAGCTCGTCGATCAGCTGATCGACCACCTCGATCTCGTCAAACGAGCCCGCCGCCGGCAGCTGAATGTCGATGCTTGAGCAGCTGAGCTTGGGATATTCCTGCGGAATGACCTTGCACGGCCCGAGCAGCGGCGCTTTTTCGGGGTGGCGAATGGTTTCGCCCGAAACGCGCTGCATGTCGTTCGAGACCACGCCGATATGGATCGGCTCTTGCAGGTTCAGGTTGCCGATCGCCTGCGCCAGGTAGAGCAGGCTGAAGAAGCCGCGATCCTGGGCCGCCGCCAGCAACTCATCGCGTGACTGCGCGCGCTCGGCGGGCGTGACGTTCCACAGATGCGCGATGATCGTCGGCAGCTTGTCGTCGTCACGCAGATTTTTGAACAGCTCGTCGTACTCGTCGCGCGCCGCCGGATCGAGGCTGTAGGTCGTCTGGTTGAGCTTGTCGAACTGGTTGCCGCTCAGCACCGTCACGACCTCACGACCGGACTGCTGCAAGCGCGTCGCGAGCTCGGCGCTCAGGCCCTGGCTGTCGCTGAAGACCAGCCAGCGCTCGGCGTGCGCGCCGTTGGTGCTGCTCGCCGCCACGGGAGCCAGCGAACGCTTCCAGGACGGGATGTAGAACCAGTCGGCGACATCCGGCTTTTTGCGCAGCGAGCCTTTGCGCGGCTTGTTGCTTTCCTGCTCCACCGGCGGATCGATCCAGTAGCGCTCGTGCTCGAAGGGATACGTCGGCAGCGAGGTACGATGGCGCAGTTCGTTGGCGTAGAAGCTCGACCAATCGATGCCCGCGCCGGCGAGCCACAACTGACCGAGCGTGGTCAGCAAGAACGCGTCGTCGGGCTGCTGATCGTTGGGGTGGCGGATCGATGAAAGCACGATCTGGCTCGACGCCTTGTTGGGATGCTGGCGTGCCAGGCTGCTCAGCGTCTGGCCGGGTCCAACCTCAAGCAGAATGCGCTCGGGCTGCTTGGACAGCTCCTGGATACCGTCGGCGAAGCGCACCGCCTGGCGCAGATGTCGCGCCCAGTAGCTCGGATCGGTCACATCGGCAGCCGTGATCCAGGTGCCGGTCACGTTCGACAGATACGGCAGATCGGGCTCGTTCAGCGTGACGCGCCGGACCATTTCGGTGAACTGGGCCAGAATCGGCTCCATCATCACCGAGTGGAAGGCGTGCGAGGTGTGCAGCCGGCGGCAGTCCACGCCCTGGGCCTTGAGCTTGTTCTCCAGTGCATCGATCGCCTCGTGCGGGCCGGAGACCACACAGCGCGACGGCGCGTTGACCGCCGCCAGCGACGTGCGCTCGTCCAGCAGCGCGACGGTTTCCTGCTCCGACAGCGGCACGCTCAGCATTGCGCCGGTCGGCAGCTGCTGCATCAGGCGTCCACGCGCCGCGACCAGCGCCAGCGCGTCTTCCAGCGAAAGCACGCCGGCCAGCGTCGCCGCCACGTACTCACCGATCGAGTGGCCGATCATCGCCTGTGGCTTGATGCCCCAGGCCATCAGCAGCTTGGCCAGCGCGTACTCGATCACAAACAGCGCCGGCTGCGTGATCGCGGTCTGCGTCAGCTGCTGGGTCGCCATCTCCTGGCGCTCCGGGCTGGGATACAAGATGCCGCGCAGATCCTGGCCCAGATGCGGCATCAGCAGCTTGGCGCAGCGATCGACCTCGGCGCGGAAGCTCAGCTCAGTGTGATAAAGCTCCGCCGCCATGTTGACATATTGCGCGCCCTGGCCGCTGAACATAAAGACGACCGGACGCTCTTTGCCGTTGTGCTCGCGGCTAAAGATGCGCTTGGGATCGTTGCCGTCCAGGATGTTGATCGCGTCGCCGAGGTCGCTGGTTACCAGCATGCGGCGATTGTTGAAGTTGCGCCGTCCGACCTTGAGCGTGTAGGCCGCGTCGGCCAGATTCAGCTCGGGATGGCTGCGCAGATGCTTGGCTAGATTGGCTGTCGCGTTGTCGAGCGCCTGGCCGGAGCGCGCCGAGAGCGTCACCAACTGCCAGCGGCGCGACGGTCCCGACGGATCGATCTGCGGCGCTTCCTCGACGATCGCGTGGGCGTTGGTGCCGCCGACGCCAAACGAGCTAATGCCGGCGCGGCGTGGTGTCGGGCCGCCAGCCCAGTCGCGCAGCTCGGTGTTGACGAAGAACGGGCTGTTGTCGAAGTCGATCTTGGGATTCGGCGTGTTGAAGTTCAAGCTAGCCGGAATCTTGCGATGCTTCAGCGCCAGCGAGGTCTTGATCAGGCTGGCCACGCCTGCCGCCGAGCTCATGTGACCGATGTTGGTTTTGAGCGAGCCGATCGCGCAGAAGTGCTTCTTCTCCGTGCTGGCGCGGAACACCTGCGTCAGCGCGGCAACTTCGATCGGATCGCCGAGCGGCGTGCCGGTGCCGTGCGTCTCGATATAGCTGATCGACTCGGGCTCGACCGCCGCCGTGCTCTGGGCCATGGCGATCACCGCCGCCTGACCGTCGACGCCCGGTGCGGTAAAGCCGACCTTGAGCGAGCCGTCGTTGTTGACGGCAGTGCCTTTGATCACGGCGTAGATATTATCGCCGTCGGCCATCGCGTCCGAAAGGCGCTTGAGCACGACTGCGCCCAGGCCGCTGCCGAAGATCGTGCCTTTGGCGTCGGCGTCGAAGGCGCGGCAGTGGCCGTCGGGCGAGTACATGCCG
>JAFAYS010000998.1 GCA_019240175.1 Chloroflexota bacterium
GCGCGCGACGGGCCAGATTCGCGAGGCCGACGACTGGGACAAGCCGTTCGTCGCGGTCTGCAACTCGTACGTCGACATCGTCCCCGGGCACGTCCACCTCCAGGCGTTCGGGAAGGTGGTCAAGGACGCCGTGCGCGCCGCCGGCGGCGTGCCGTTCGAGTTCAACACGATCGGCGTCGACGACGGCATTGTGATGGGCCACGAGGGCATGCGCTACTCGCTGCCGTCGCGTGAGCTGATCGCCGACTCGGTGGAGACGGTGGTGGGCGCGCACTGCTTCGACGGCCTGATCTGTATTCCCAACTGCGATAAGATCGTGCCGGGCATGCTGATGGGCGCGGCTCGCGTGAACATCCCGACGATCTTTGTCTCGGGCGGCCCCATGAAAGCAGGCGTCGACTCGACCGGCCAGAAGGTCGATCTGATCAGCGTCTTCGAGGGCGTCGGCGCGTACGCGAGCGGCAAGATTAACGACGAGCGGCTGCTGGATCTGGAGCGCAACGGCTGCCCAACCTGCGGCTCGTGCTCCGGGATGTTTACCGCCAACAGCATGAACTGTTTGTGCGAAGCGCTGGGCGTGGCACTGCCGGGCAACGGCACGATCCTGGCGATCAGCCCTGAGCGCCGGGAGCTGGCGCAGCGCGCGGCCTTCCAGTTGATGGAGCTGATCAAGGCGCAGATCACCTTCCGCGACGTCGTCACGCCGCAATCGATCGATAACGCCGTGGCGCTGGATGTGGCGATGGGCGGCAGTACCAACACCGTGCTGCATGTGCTGGCCCTGGCGCGTGAGGCCGATGTCGAGTATCCGGTGGCGCGCTTCAACGAGGTGGCCGAGCGCGTGCCGCATCTGGCGAAAGTCAGTCCAGCCTGGGACGGCGATCGCCAATGGCACATCGAAGATGTTCACCAGGCCGGCGGCATCCACGCAATCTTAGGTGAACTCTCCCGCAAGCCCGGCACGCTCGACCTCGCAGCCCGCACCGTCACCGGACGAACCCTCGGCGAAAATCTCTCCCAAGCCCAAAACACCAATCCCGACTGCATCCGCCCCATCGACAATCCGCACTCCCCGCGCGGCGGCCTGTGCGTGCTCTTCGGCAACCTGGCTCCCGAGGGCTCGGTGGTCAAGGTTGGCGCAGTGGATCAAAACCAGATGCGCTTTCGTGGCCCGGCGCGCTGCTTCGACAGCGAAGAGGCGGCGACCAACGCGGCGATCAACGGCGGTATTCAGCCCGGCGACGTGGTGATCGTGCGCTACGAGGGGCCGCGCGGCGGTCCCGGCATGCGCGAGATGCTGGCGCTGACGAGCATGATCAAGGGCATGAGCGCGCTGAGCTCGACGGTCGCGCTGATCACCGATGGACGTTTCTCGGGCGGCACACGCGGCCTGTGCATCGGGCATGTTTCGCCGGAAGCTGCCGAGGGCGGGCCAATCGGGCTGTTGCGCGACGGCGACACGATCGAGATCGACCTTGGCGCGCGCAAGCTGGTCGCCGACGTTAGCGAGGAAGAGCTCAATTCGCGGCGCGCAGCGTGGCAAGCACCGGAGCGCAAATATCGGCGCGGCTGGCTGGCCCGCTACACGCAGATGGTCACGAACGCAAGCAACGGCGCTGTGTTGGACGTGTAAAGAACAAAGAACAAGCAAACAAAGAACAAAGAAGTTCTTGTTTGGTTCTTTGTCAGTTTCTGTTCTTTGTTCTTTATTCTCTGTTCTTAGGAGTACTACCATGTCAGAAACACGAACCGGCGCTCAGATCATGTGTGAGGCGCTGATCCGCGAAGGCGTAGAAGTGATGTTTGGCTATCCCGGCGGCGCGATCATGCCGTTCTACCATGCGCTGCCGGAGTATCCCGAGCTGCACCATGTGCTGGTGCGGCACGAGCAGGCGGCGGGACATGCCGCCGAGGGCTACGCTCGCGCCTCGGGACAGGTTGGCGTGTGCGTGGCGACGAGCGGCCCCGGCGCGACGAATCTGGTTACGGCGCTGGCCGACGCGATGATGGACAGCGTGCCGATCGTGGCGATCACGGGCCAGGTCGCGGCGCAGTTCATCGGCAAGGACGCGTTTCAGGAGACCGACGTCACGGGCATCACGCAGCCGATCACCAAGCACAACTACCTGGTGACCGACATCGAAGATCTGCCCTACGTCTTCAAAGAAGCGTTTCATATCGCGCGAACGGGACGGCCCGGCCCGGTGCTGATCGACGTGGCCAAGAACGCCCAGCAGGCGCGCACAACGCCGAAGTGGCCCGAGAAAATCAATCTGCCCGGCTACCGGCCCAACTACGAGGGCAATCGGCGCCAGATCCGCGAGGCGCTCAAGCTGATCAACGGCGCGCAGAAGCCGCTGATCCTGGCC
>JAFAYS010001028.1 GCA_019240175.1 Chloroflexota bacterium
CCTCGCCCGTGATCTGGCTGTCGGGCGCGCGCACCAGATCGGCGGCGATCTCACGGGCCATGCGCTGGCCGTCGCAGGCTTGCAGCACCGCCGCCTGCTTGGGCGAGATCTGCGCGGGCTTTTCGAGCGGCAGCTGCAGCGTCGTGCCTTCGAGATAGGCAAACGGCGTGCGGCGCGGAGCCAGCCAGGGCCGCAGATGCTTGTTCTTGCCCAGCGTCTCGGCCAGCGTATCGATCGCCCAGCCCTCGAAATACACCTCGCGCGACTCGGTCAGACTGGGGCCGGGCTCCATGCGGATCGGCGGGCCTTCCGGTATAAACGACGCCCAGCCAACCGGCCCGAAGAAGCCGATCGTATCGTTTTTGGCGCAGTAGCGCTGCACATAGCTGGCGATCAGCTCTTCTTGCTGGCGCTGCTTGGAGTTACGCGTCGTTTCGGGCTGTGCTTGCAGCGGCAGCACGCCGGTGTGATACGCCTGGCGATTCTGCCAGATCACGGCCTCACGAAAGCGCTCATCGGCGGCGACGGCGCGGATCGCCCGTGAGGATTCGCGCATGCTCTCCGCGAAAGCCGCCCCGTAGCTGATCTTGGCTGCTTCAGCCTCAGCCAGCGCCGCGCGCAGCGCGTCGAGCGCCTGAACGATCGCGTCCGGCTGCTCGACTGTTTGGGGCAGCTTGCGCTGTCGGATCGCGCGCAGCAGCTGCACCAGCGGATAGCGTCGCGCCGTGTCGTGCCACTGATCCGTGCGACGGAGATCGTCCAGCGCCGCGTTTACCAGGGCGGCGGCGGCTTCTTCCGCCTGCTTGGCCCGATCTTCGGCTTCAAGCAGCTGCCGAGTTGCCGCGCGGCAGGACTCGGGCGCAAGACTCAGGACCTGCGCGATCGGAAAGCCGGCTCCACGCAGGGTGATCGTGCGCCACACGGCCCAGCGCTGATCGGGCAGGCTGATCAAATGCTCGGGCAGCCACAGATCTTGATTGTCGCCCCAGTCGTCCGCGTAATCGTCGTTGATAAACGAGGAAAGTTTGCCAAAGTGTTCGTTCTGATCCATACGTTTCGGCTCCTGAGCCAGATGCGAGGCGAGAGCAGCTCGGCCTCAGGTCAACATACCAGCAGGCAGGGTGCGGCTATCTTGCACAGTTTTCGATCTAGAGCGTCGGGGGTGGGCGAATTGCAAGCACAACCGGCGGCTGGCCGAAGCCCGCGAGCATGATACTCAGGACGCAAGCGGGGAACGTTCGGTGCGAAGCTGCCACAGAAGATCGACTGGTGAAGATATGCATTGACCTGGCAGTACACATGCATCGATGCGCGCTGCCAGGTCATTGGTCGTGCTACCGACGAGACTGGCTAGTTGCCGGCGTTCTCTTCCATCTTTTTGCGCAGGCTCAGCGGGCGCATGTCGGTCCAGACTTCTTTGATGTAGTCCAGACACTCCTGCTTGGTGCCGCTCTTGCCGGCATCGTTCCAGCCAAGCGCATTCTCGCGGTCGGCGGGCCAGATCGAGTACTGCTCTTCGTGGTTGACGACAACCTTGTAGATCGTCGTATCTTCTTGTTCGTCGCGATTCATACTACCTCCGATGTGATTAATCCAATTTGTGGGGTGACATCAGCGCGCGTGCGCCGACGATCTGGCCTGGGAATGGTGCTCCCAGGCGCTCTGCGGAATTGCGCCGGCTATTGTACGCTACCTTAGCCGGATCGAACAAACGCCCGGCCTAGAGCGGCTGTGGTGCCGCAGCGGCTGGCTCGGGCTCGTCTTCGTCCTCGTCGATCGCTTCCATGCCGGCGTCAGGCAGCTCATCCTCGACCAGCCGAATGCGTGGATACATGTAGCCGCCGACGGTCGCCGCCAGCGTCAGCAGGCCAAAGACGATAAACATCAGGCCGATGCCGCGTCCGGGGCCATAGCCGATGATCTGGCCGATCGTGCCCGATAGCGGCGAGCCTTCGTCCTGAAGCAGCGGCTGGAAAACATAGTCGGCCAGCGGCCCGGCGATCAAGTAGGCGACCGGCGTGGCGGCGGTGGCGATCATCGCGCGGGTGGCGAAGACGCGGCCCTGGATGTCGGCGGGAACCTTGCTCTGCCAGATCGCCTGGCTCGACGCGCCGACGAACGGCAGCGAGAACAGGAACAAGAAGGCCATCACGGTCAGCAGGATCGCCGACGGCTGCAAGCCGGCCAGCGTGATACACACCGCCGAAAGCGCCATCGCGCCGAGCACGCCATTGACGCGCCGGCGTGGTCCGCCCCAGATGCTCATCACGACGCTGCCGACCAACATGCCCGCACCCGCAACCGAAAGCACGGTGCCCAGCACCGCTGGCGATCCCGACGGGAACGAGAGTACCAGCGGGTTGGCCAGCACCACAACCATGCTGACCAGGAAGTTGCTGATCGCGAAGAAGATCAGTAGACCCATCAGACCGGGCCGCTGCTTGATGTAGTTCCAGCCGAAGGACGACTCGCGCAGCACGGAGCCGCGCGCCTGCTGGCCTTCCGCGCTGACCTCGGGCCGAGGAATGCGCACGCTCATCAAGGTGATCACCGCAAACACAAAGCTGACCAGGTCAACCGTGATTACGCCGCTGAGCCCCACCCAGGTGACGAGCAGCCCCGCCAGCACTGGCGAGATCAGCTGTCCCAGGCCCTGCGCCAGTTGCACCAGGCCGTTGGCACGGCCAAGCTGCTCACGCGGTACCAGCAGCGTTGTCGCGGCGGTGTAGGCCGGCATCTGGAAGGCGCGCGAAGCCGACGAGATCGCGGTCATCAGGTAGATCATCCAGATCGTCAGGTTGTCGGCGCGGTAGAGCAGCACGATCGCCAGCGTTGTCAGCGCGGCAATCGTATCGCTGACGATCATGGTTTTGCGCCGATCCCAGCGGTCGACCATCACGCCGGCGATCGGTGAGATCAGAATAAACGGCAGCATGCCGAAGAGCGAGATCAGCGAAAATTGGGTGACGGAGCCGGTTTCTTGCAGCACCCAGATACCAAGCGCAAAGCCAGTCAGGCCCGAGCCAATGATCGAGACCAGCTGGCCGAACCAGATGACAAAAAAGACCTGCATGCCACGTGCTGCATTTGGTTGTTCCACACTATTCTCCCTTGTATGCCCATTGAGCGCCGCTCGATTAGTCTCAATCTGTGGCGCGGCCTTGGTCAGCTTCGGCAGCGCGATCGGCTCCTGGCGGATCGAGTCGCGCTGCTCGTCAAGGCGCTGCGCCAGCTGCTCGATCGTGGTTTCGCGCACGACGCGCGCCAGCTGCTCGATCGTGGGCCGCTCGAAAAAGTCGGTGAGCGCAACTGACTGACCAAAGACCTGCTGGATCAAGGTCAGCAGCCGCACCGCCAGAAACGACGTGCCGCCCAGATCGAAGAAGTTCGCCGTGACGCTGATCGGCTCAGGACCCAGCAGCTCCTGCCAGATTGCCGCCAACTTCTGCTCAAGATGATCGCGCGGCGCGACAAAAACGTCGGCGCTGGTGCGCTCGATCGCCGGCAGCGGCAGCGCCTGCCGGTCCACGATCCCGCTGGCGGTCAGCGGTAGCTCATCGAGCATCACGAACGCAGCCGGGACCATGTACTGCGGAAAGCACCCGCGCAGATAATCGCGAAGCTCTAGCGAAGAAGCGCTGAGGCCCTCACCCCCTAGCCCCCTCTCCCGCTGCGGCAGGCGAGGGGGGATAGTTGGATCTTGACTTTCTATTTGTTCTTTTGTTCTTTGTTCTACAACGTACGCGACCAACCGCGCTCTGCCGGTCTCGTCCTCGTATGCGCGCACGACTGCCGCCCGCAGCGCCGGGTGTCGCTCCAGGGCGGCCTCGATCTGGCGTGGATCGACGGGATGGCCGGCGATCGTGATGGGCTCACCCGCGCGGCCAAGCAGCTCGACTTCGCCGCTGGGCAGATAGCGGCCCTGGTCGCCGGTGCGGAAGAGCCGCTCATTGGTGCGCGGATGCTTGAGGAAGCGCGCGCGCGTCTCGGCGGCGTTGCGCCAGTAGCCCTTGCCCACGCTCAGCCCGCCGACAAAAACCTCGCCGGCTACCCAGTCGGGCGTCGGTTCCAAGCTTTCGTTGAGCACATGCAGCCGCTGATTGGTCAGGGGCGCGCCGATCGGTACGCGGCTGGCCTCGGGATCGAGCTGTTCGATCGCGGCGCTGCTGGACCAGATGCCGGTCTCGGTGGTTCCGCTCTGGTTGACCACGGTCGCGCCGGGTGCCAGCGCTCGGACGCGCTCGGCGAGCGTGACGGGCGTCCAATCACGGCTGAGCAGCGCCAGTCGCAGCGTGCGCGGGTGCAGCTCGGGCTTGTCGGCAACGTAGGCGATCAGTCGCTCAAGCAGCGCCGGCGGCGAGTTCCACGTCGTGACGCGCTCACGCAGCATCAGCTCGGCCCAGTGCGCCGGATCATGACGCGAAGTTGGCACAACGATCGTGCCGCCCGCCGCCAGCGTGCCGAAGATATCGTAGATCGCGAGATCTGAGGTCAGCGGTGCCAGCGCCAGCAGCCGATCGTGCGGCGTGACGCGGTAGCGCCGGTTGACGTCGAGAATCGTATTGACCGCGCCGCTGTGGTCGATCATCGCGGCCAGCGGCGGCTCGGCGTCGGCGTCGGTGTAGATCACATAGGCCAGATCGTCGCTCTGCTGCACCGGCTCGATCGTGTGGTCGTCGATGCCGCGCCACTCGTCGGCGTCCAGGCTCAATCGCTGGATCTGGCTCGGCCATTCCAGGCGCTGATCCAGCCCGGATTGCGTCAGCGCGATCGCGGCCTCACTGTGGGTCAGCAGCCGCCGGAAGCGATCGCTCGGCAGCGTGGGGTCGATCGGAACAAAGGCCGCACCGGACTCAAGCACGCCCAGCGCCGCAACGATCTGCTCCCAGCCCGGCTCCATCACCACCGCGACCAGACTGTTGGGCCGTGCGCCCAGCTCGCGCAGCCGCCGTCCCACCTGCGCCACGCGCCGGCCAAGCTCGGCGTAAGTCAGCGTGCGATCCGCCGTGACCACTGCGGTTTGACGTGGTCGTAGATACACCTGCGCCAGAAACAGGCTATGCAGCAATTCTTGTGGCGGCGGCGCATCCACGGTCAGCGCGGCGCGACGATCCAGTTGCTCGGCTGGAATCAGATTCGGCAGCTGTTCCTGCCAGCTTGTCTCGTCGTTCGCCAGCCGATCCAGCAAGCGCCCGTAGCTGTCCAACATATCCTGCATGAGCCTTTCGGGAAAAACCTGCTCGACCGATTGCCAGCTACAGGTCAGCGCGCCGTCGCCGTTTTCCGCGACCGTCGGCGAGAGCAGCATCTGGGGAATGTGCAGCCCGGCGTCGACCTGCTCAAACGAGAGCCGGGTGCCGGAGCCGCGACCAAAGTTGGTCTGGTAGCTGGCGTGGCTATACTCGATCACGCTGTTGAAGACGATCGGCAGTGCGGAGCGCGACGAGCCGCCGCTGCGCCGGTTCAGCTCCTGCAAGACCTGATGCCCCAGGAAGTAGCGATGCTCAAGGTCGGCGGCGATCTGCTGCTGGATGCGCCGGGCGCGCGCCTCGAAGGTTCCCGGCGCGTCGTCGACTTCCAGCAGATACACGGTGTTGAAGTTGCCCAGCGTCTCGCCGATGCGCTTGTGGATCGGCGGGCGATACGTGCCGATCAGGCCGAGCGTAAAGCGGCGACGCCGGCTCCACGCCGCAAGCACCTCGATAAAGGCGGCGGTTGTCAGACCGGAGGGCGTCAGATCCGCGCGGGCGGCGCGCGCTTTGAGCCGCGTCCAGGTTTCGGCGTCCAGCAGCGTGACGTTGTGCTTGGTGAAGAGCGAGATCGTTTCAGGACTGAGGTTGGTCGCCAGCGGCAGCTCGATCATCGGCGGCAGTGTGGGCAGCCGGTTGAGCCAGTAGTCGCGCGCAGACTGGCCCAGCTCGCTCTCCTCGAAGGCCAGCCAGGTCAGCACATAGTCGCGATAGCCGGGCGGTCGCGGTGCCATCGGGCCGGGGCCGAGATGCCGGAACAGCTCCTGCACGAACATGCCACGGCTGGTGCCGTCGACCAACAGCGAGTCGAGCCGAATATGCAGTCGCAGTCGCTCGCCGGGCAGCCGGTGCGCCATGATCTCGAAGAGCGGCCAGCGATCGACGGGCGCTTTGGCGGTGCGCATGCGGTGGCGCACCTCGTCCAGCCGGGCCTCGATCGTCGCGGGATCGCTGCGTCGCAGATCGACGACATTGATGCGGTACGGCGGCGCCTGGGGCAGGATCTGCTGCTGGCCATTGGGTAGGACCACCATGCGCAGCATATCGTGACGCTGGACCACGCGCTCAAGCGATCGATTCAGCGCGACCAGCAGCAGATTCGTGCGGTTGGCATTCATGCGCGACGGCGTCGCCCAGCTGAGCTCGGCCTCGGTGTACACGTTGGTGCCGACTGCGCCGAGATCGAAGAGGCCGCTGCGTCCGGTCCAGTAGTTGCGCTGGATCGGCGAGAGCGGGAACGGCTCGTTGCGCGCCTCGCGATTGGTCGCCATGGCTGGCAGCGTTGGCGCGGGCTTGGGCGGTGCGGCAGCCTGCTTGTCGCGGAGGCGGCGCAGCAACAGCTCACGCCGCTCAGGCGACATCTCGGCGACACGTTTGGAAACGTCACTCATCTAAACCTTCTCCACTGGCCAGCAACGCTTGTACTTCCTCATCCGATAGTTGATCAAGCTCGGCCAGCATCTCGTCTAGCTCGCCGGTATCGGCCTGCTCGGCCTGCTGCTGCACAATCGTCCGCGCCAGATCCGCGACCGTCGCCGACTCGTAGAGCACGCGCAGCGGCAGCTCGACCTGGAAGGCGTGACGCAGCCGCGAGATCAGCTGCATCGCCAGCAGCGAGTGGCCGCCCAGCTCGAAGAAGTTGTCGTGAGCGCCCACACGCTCGACGACCAGAATCTCGGCCAGGATGCGCGCGACGGTCTCCTCGGTTGGTGTGCGCGGCGCGACATAGCTTTGCTCCGAGCGCACGTTGTCCGGTGCTGGCAGCGCACGCCGATCGACCTTGCCGTTGGGTGTCAGCGGCAGCGCGTCAAGCGTCACGAACGCCGCCGGGATCATATACTCGGGCAGCGAGGCCAGCAAGAAGCGCCGCAGCTCCGGAGTCAGGCCCTCGGCCCTCACCCCCGGCCCCTCTCCCGCTGCGGCAGGCGAGGGGAGATTGGCGGTACTTTGTTCTTTTGTTCCTTGGTTTTTTTGTTCCCCAACGATATACGCCACAATCCGCTTGTCGCCGGTTTCTTCGCGGACGATCACCACGGCGTCGCGCACGGCCTCGTGCTGTCGCAGCGCCGCCTCGATCTCGCCCAGCTCGATGCGGAAGCCGCGCAGCTTGACCTGGTGATCGATGCGCCCGATGTACTCAAGCTCGCCGTTGGGCAGGTAGCGCGCCTGGTCGCCGGTGCGGTACAAGCGCGCGCCCGGAGTTTGGCTGAACGGATCGGGCACGAAGCGCTCGGCGGTCAGATCTGGTCGCCCGTTGTAGCCACGGACCACGCCTACGCCGCCGACGTAGATCTCGCCCAGCAAGCCGATTGGCGTTGGCTGTAGATCTCCATTGAGCACATACACCTGCAAATTGTCGATCGCGTGGCCGATTGGCGGCTTGCGCTTGTTATCGCGGCACTCAGCGATCGTCGCGCAGACCGTGGTCTCGGTCGGGCCGTAGGCGTTGAAGAAGCTGCGGCTGCGGCCATTCACCGGCGCGCGCCAGCGCTCGACCACGTTTGCTGGACAGGCTTCGCCAGCCGCGATCACCGTTTGCAGCGCCGGGAAATCCGACGGTGTGAGCACCGCCAGCACCGAGGGCGGCAGCGTCACGGTTGTGATCGCCTGTTCGCGCAGCACCTGAAGCGCCGCCGGACCAGGCACCAGCGAGTCCTGCGTGCCTAGCGAAAGCGTCGCGCCAGCCAGCAGCGCCATGCAGATCTCGGAGACCGAGGCGTCGAAGCTGAACGAGGCGAATTGTAACACGCGGCTCTCAGATGTCACACCAAAGGTACGAATCTGCGCGCTGGCGAGATTGCCCAGCCCGCGATGCGGCACCAGCACGCCCTTGGGTTTGCCGGTCGAGCCCGAGGTATAGATGATATAGGCCAGGTTGTCGGGCTGAACGCCGCTAACGGGATTGTCGGTTCGTCCCTGCGCCCAAAGGGCACCCGTCGTCGGCCAGTCGGCGTCGATGCGCACAACCTGCGCGCTGTGCTCAGGTACGCGATCCGCGACCGATTGATCCATCAGCAGCACCGCCGCGCCCGAGTCCTGCAGCATGTAGTGCAGTCGATCCTGGGGATAGGCCGGATCGAGCGGTACGTACACGCCGCCGGCCTTCCAGATGCCCAGCAGCCCCACAATCATTTGAGGCGAGCGCTCAAGGCAGATTGCGACACGGGATTCGGGCCGCACGCCAAGGCTGCGCAGATGCCAGGCCAGCTGATTGGCCCGCGTGTTCAGCTCGCGGTAGCTCAGCTCAAGCTCGCCGTAGGCCAGCGCGATCGCATCCGGCCTGCGCTCGACCTGCGCCTCGAAGAGCAGGTGCGCGCAGCTCTGCGGGTAGTCTGTCGCGGTCGCGTTCCATTCCACGAGCAGCCGTCGGCGCTCGGCGTCGCTCAGCAGCGTGTCGCGATCGTAGCGGGCGTGTGGCTGCGTGACCATCGCCGTCAGCGCGCGGGCGTAGTACTCGGCGATCGCCTGGGCCTGAGCGTCGGGGATTTGCGAGGCATCGTACTCGACGCCAAGCTGCACCGCGCCGGTCATCTGATCCAGGCTAAAGTTGGCTGAGAGCGTGAAGTTGGTCTCCTGGAAGAACTGGCCGCCCATCGGTCGGAAGCCGGAAAGCCCGCCGAGACTCTGGTAGACATAAAAATCGACGTAGTTGAACGCGGTCTCGAAGAGCTGCTGTCCGCCCAGACTGCGCTGGATCTCAGCCATGGGATACCAGCGATGCGGCAGCAGCTCGCGCTCGGCGTCAAACGTGGCGCGAATCAGATCCAGCCAGGAGCCGCCGCGCAGATCCAAGCGGAAGGGCAGCGTGTTGAGGAACATGCCCAGAATGCGCTCGCCGTCCTCGGTCTCGGGCCGACCGTGGGAAACCAGGCCGCTCAGCACATCGTTGCGACCGTGCAGCAGGCTCAGCACGCGCAGATGCGCCGCCAGCAGCACGCTCTTGAGCGGCACGCCGGTCTGCTGCGCCAGCCGCTTGATCTGACCCGAAAGCGCTTCGTCCACCGCCGCCGACTGCGTGCGAATCTGGCGCTCGCTGGGCATGTCGCCCTCGGCAGGCCAGCGCGGGATCAGCTCGGTGACGGTATCGGCCAGCGTGCGCGTCCAGTAATCGTGCGTCTCGGGCGAGCTAAGCGCCTGCTGTTCCAGCGCGATAAAATCGCGGAAGCCTGCGGTTGGCGGCGCGGCCAGCGTGGGCGCGGTCTGGCCCAGCTGGGCGAAGTAGAGCGTGAACAGCTCGGTGTTCATCGCCGCCAGGCTCCAGCCGTCGAGGATCGCGTGGTGGAAGCTGACCGTAAACTGGATGTCGTCGTCGGTACGGCGATGGATCTGGATACGCAGCAGTGGCGCGCGCCGCCACTCGAAGGGCCGGCGCTTGTCCTCCTCCATCCAGGCGACGATCGCGGCCTGCTGCTCGGTCGCCGAGAAGGGGCGCAGATCCTCGACCTCAAACTGCGGCGCGGCCACGCGATGCACAAGCTGTAGCGGCTGGCTGTAGTTGGTCAGATCGAACGAGGTGCGCAGAATCTCATGGCGGGCAGCCAGTTCACGGATCGCGGAGCGCATCGCATCGGCGTTGAAGGGCATGCGAATGTGCTGCGTGAAAATGTCGTGATAGACCGCCGAGTCGGGATTGTACTCGCTGTGGAAGAGCATACCGACTTGGAGCGCGCCCAGCGGATACGCGTCTTCGACATCGCCCGGCAGCTGTAGCCGATCGTCTTTGGTGACCAAGCTGAACGGCTCCACACGCTGGTGAGCGCCGGTGCTCGTGGTGTTGTCGCCAAGCGTTCGCGCCAGCTCGTCGATTGTTTGGTGCTGGAAGAGCTGCTGCAAGCTCAGGCTCAAGCCACGATCGCGGGCCTGGGACAGCACCCGAATGCTGCGCATCGAGTCGCCGCCGAGCGCGAAGAAATTATCGTGGATGCCGACGCGCTCAAGGCCCAGCACCAGCTGCCAGATATCGGCCAGCGCTTGCTCTTCCGGTGTGCGCGGCGCGACAAAGGCGGCTTCTAGCTCGGGCCGCGACGTGTCGGGCGCGGGCAGGGCTTTGCGATCGACCTTGCCGTTGGGCGAGAGCGGCAGCGCGTCCAGCGTGACAAATGCCGCCGGAATCATGTACTCGGGCAGCTTGTCTTGCAGGAAGCGGCGGAGCGCTTCTGTGGCAAGGCCCTCCCCTGAGCGATCGTTGTTCTCAACAAGATAGGCGACCAGCCGGGTCTCGCCGGGCACATCTTGCCGGGCCACGACCACGACTTCGCGGATCTGCGCGTGCTGGCCGAGCGCGGTCTCGATCTCACCGAGCTCGATGCGGAAGCCGCGCACCTTGACTTGGAAGTCGAGGCGTCCGAGGTACTCGATCGCGCCGTCGGGCAGGAAGCGCGCCAGGTCGCCGGTTTTGTAGAGCCGGGCATTGGGCGATGCGCTGAACGGATCGGGGATGAACTTCTCAGCGGTGAGAGCGGGGCGGCCTTGATAGCCGCGCGCCAGCTGGATGCCGCCGATGTGCAGCTCACCTGGCACACCCACCGGGACCGGACGCAGCTGGGCGTCCAGGATGTAGATCTGCGTGTTGGCGATCGTGCGACCGATCGGCACGGTATGCAAGCCGGTGTTGGGCTGACAGGCCCACCAGGTGACGTCGACGGCGGCTTCGGTTGGGCCGTACAGGTTGTGCAGTTCCGCGTGGAGCCGGCTGAAGAAGCGCTCTTGCAAGGCCAGCGGTAGCGCCTCGCCACTACAGATCACGCGCCGCAGCGCCTGGCAGCGATCCAGATGCCGCTCTTCGAGGAAGACCTGCAACATCGAGGGCACAAAGTGCAGCGTGGTGATCTGTTCGCGGGCGATCAAATCGACGAGATAGGCGCTGTCCTGGTGCCCGCCCGGCTTGGCCACGACCAAGGTTGCGCCAGTGAGCAGCGGCCAGAAGAACTCCCAGACCGACACGTCGAAGCTGAAGGGCGTCTTTTGCAGCACACGATCCGAGCCGGTGAGCCCGAAAGCGTCTTGCATCCAGAGCAGCCGATTGACGATCGCCTGATGCGTGTTCATCGCGCCCTTGGGCTGACCGGTCGAGCCCGAGGTGTAAATCATGTAGGCCAGGTTGGTCGCGTCGGTGACCAACGCCGGGTTGCTCGTCGGCTGCTGGGCGATGGTGGACCAATCGGCGTCGAGGCGCAGCACGCGCGCGCTGTGCGACGGCAGATCTGATTCGAGCTGCTGCTGGGTGAGCAGCACGGGCGCGGCGGCATCGGCGAGCATGAACTGGATGCGATCGGTGGGATAGCTCGGATCGACGGGCACGTACGCGCCGCCGGCTTTGAGCACGCCGAGGAGCGCGATCACCAGCTCGAGCGAGCGCTCCATGCACACCGCCACGCGCGTCTCGGGACCGACGCCTAACGTACGCAGGTGGTGCGCCAGCTGGTTGGCCCGCGCGTTCAGCGCGGCATACGTCAGCGGCTGGCCCTCAAAGACCAGCGCGGTCGCTTCGGGTGTGCGCGCGACCTGCTGCTCGATCAGCGTGTGCAGCGCCACGTCTTGCGGGTAGTCAACCGTCGTCGCGTTCCAATCATGCACGATCTGCTGGCGCTCAGCAGCCGGCACGATCCGCACGTCGCCTAGGCGCTGCTCGGGGTTGCCGACGATGCTTTCCAGCGCGGTCTGGAAGTGCTCGGCCATGCGCTCGATCGTGGCGGTCTCGAACAGATCGGTGCTGTACTCGATGAAGCCGCCCAAGCCGTCGGCGGTCTCGGTCAGATCCAGCGCGATGTCGAACTTGGCGGTACCGTTGTCGATCTCAAGCGAGGTCAGCGTGAGATCGCGCAGGCTCTGGCCGGGCATCGGCGCGTTTTGCAGCACAAACAGCACCTGGAAGAGCGCCGAGCGGCTGAGATCGCGCTGGGGCTGGATCGCATCGACTAGCTGCTCGAACGGAATATCCTGATGCGCCTGAGCTTCCAGCGCGACGTTGCGCACGCGCTTGAGCAGATCTTTGAAGGTCGGATTGCCGCTCAGGTCGGTGCGCAGCACCAGCGTATTGATGAAAAAGCCGATCAGGTTTTCGGTCTCGGGCTGCGTGCGTCCAGCGGTCGGCGTGCCGATCACCAGATCGTTCTGGCGCGTGTAGTGATGCAGCAGCGTCTGGAAGGCCGCCAGCAGCGTCATGTAGAGCGTGACGCCTTCGCGCTGGCTGAGGCTGTGCAGCGCCTGGGTCAGATCTTTGGGCAGCGCCAGGGTGTGACGCGCACCCTTGAAGCTTTGTACCGCAGGCCGTGGATGATCGGTCGGCAGCTCAAGCAGCGGCAAGCCACCGCCCAACTGCTGCTTCCAGAAGCCCAGCTGTTTTTCGAGGATCTCGCCGCCGGGAGCGAGCCAGCCGCGCTGCCAGACGGCGTAGTCGGCGTACTGGATCGGCAGC
>JAFAYS010001052.1 GCA_019240175.1 Chloroflexota bacterium
TAGGTTCTTTTATGTCGTATTCATCTCACTATCTTGCCGGTCTTGAGCTGTTCAACAGCGGGCGCTTCTGGCATGCCCACGAGGAGTGGGAGGACGCCTGGAAGGCCACGGCTGATCCCGAGATTCGGCTTTTCTACAAAGGAATTATCCAGACGGCGGCGGCGCTGGTTCACTGGCAGAAAGGCAATCCCAAAGGCCTGCACCTAAACTGGGCCAAAGCGCGCTCCAAGCTGATCGAATTGCCCCCTGCCCTGATGGGCCTGGACCTGCAAGCGCTGGTCGTGGCGATGGATCGTTTTGAGCAGGCCGAGGGCGTGGATCTGACGCCGCCGCAGCTGCTGCTTCAGGCCTAGACATTGGGCTGAGCGCCTGGTCGCGCCGCTTACAACCTTGGACCGTTGCCGAAAGCGGCGGTCTGCCTTACACTGCCTCCACTCTACCCCGAGGAGGCTGCTATGCCACCGATTGTCGAAGTTGCACACCTGGGAAAAACCTTTACGCGGCGCGTCCGCGCCAGTGGTGTCGGCGGCATGCTGCGATCGTATCTGCGCCCAAGCCAGGAGACGATCGAGGCCGTGCATGATCTTCAACTGCAGATGCACGAGGGCGAGTCGCTGGCGCTGATCGGGCCGAACGGCGCTGGCAAAAGCACCACGATCAAAATGTTGACCGGCATTATGCATCCGTCGAGCGGCCAGGCGACCGTGCTGGGCATGGTGCCCTGGCGGCAGCGCACGCAGCTGGCGATGAATATTGCGACGGTCTTCGGGCAGCGCTCGCAGCTCTGGTATCATCTGCCCGCCGGCGAGACCTTCGATCTGCTGGCGCGCATCTACGAGATCCCCGACGCCGAATACCAGGCGCGCCGAGCCGATCTGGTTCAGCGCTTTGAGCTGGAGCCGCTGCTCGGTAGCGCGGTGCGCAAGCTGAGCCTGGGCCAGCGTATGCGCTGCGAGATCGCGGCCTCGCTGCTGCACCGGCCCCGCATTCTGTTCCTTGACGAGCCGACGATCGGCCTGGATGTGATCGCTAAGCAGCAGATTCGCGCCCTGATCCGCGAGCTAAACCAGAATGAGGGCGTGTCGGTGCTGCTGACCTCGCACGACGCCGGCGACATCGAACATTTGTGCAAGCGCGTGATCGTGATCAATCACGGCACGGTCATGTTCGACGATCGTGTCAGCACGCTGCGGCGGCGCTACCTGCGGCGCAAAGTGATCGATCTGCGGCTGAAAGAAGAGCTTGTCGCGCTGCCTGAGCTGCCGGGCGTGACCGTGATCAAGGCGCGCGGCTTTGGTGTGAAGCTGGAGGTCGATACCGAGCGCACGCCGATCGAGCAGGTGATCGCGGCGCTGATGGGCGGCCTTTCAATCGCCGACGTAACGATCGAAGATCCACCGATGGAAGAAATCATCGCCGCCATGTACCAGGATCAAAATCGTGAGCGCGCCGAGACGCGACATGTATCAGCCGAGGTGCCGGGATGAACGAGCCGCTCCAAAGGCAAGCTACCGCCGCTCCCTACTGGAATCTGCGCCGCTCCGGCGGTCTGCGCGCGCTGCTCAGCAAAACCACCGCCGTCCTGCGCATCACGATTGTGTCGCGGCTGGCCTACATTGGCGAGATCCTGATCCGCTCGTCGTTTCTGGTCTTGATCCTGTTCATTTTCACGCAGCTCTGGGAGACGACCAACGGCTCGCAAGATGTGGTCGCGCTGACCGGCTTCGAGATCCCGCAGCTGATCTGGTATCTGGCTTTTACCGAGGCGATTATTATCTCGGCGGCGGCGCTTGGCGAAAACGACGTGGACCGCGAGGTGCGCTCGGGCGATATCGCCTATCGTCTGGCGCGACCGCTGCCGTATCCGCTCTACCACCTCGGCGCGGCGATGGGCGAGCGGCTGCTGCGCTTTGGCCTGAATCTGATCGTCGGCGGGCTGGTGGCGCTGGTCGTCGTCGGGCCGATCCCGCTCGCGCCGCTGTCGCTGCTGGCCGCGTTCTCCGCCGCGCTGCTCGGCTTTGCCGTCGATTGGATCTGGACCTTCACGATCTCGCTGCTATCGTTCTGGGTCGAGGACACGACCGGCCTGCATCTGCTCTACCGGCGCTGCCAGATGCTGCTCGGC
>JAFAYS010001178.1 GCA_019240175.1 Chloroflexota bacterium
TTTCGGCGAGCTTCATCGCTACAACACGAGTCTCGATTCACGGTTTGCGCTGGCCGAGGGCTGGCAGCAGCTGGTGTACCAGTACCTGGAACAATCCGAGAGCTCAGCCGATAGCGCCTGGCTGCTGGCCCGCGATAATTCTCGCGCTGTTGGATTTGTACTGGTGGAAATTCATCTCGACTCGCCACTTTATCGCTATCGACGCTGGGCTGAGATTGTTGGGCTGTATGTCGAGCCGGAGTATCGCGGCAGTGCCGTGGCTCACCTGCTCATGGAGCAGGCCTATGGCTGGGCGGTCAGCCACAATCTATCGATGATGCAGCTGTACGTCACCGCCGCCAACGAGTCGGCCCGGCGCTTTTACACCAAGCAAGGCTTTGTCGACAGCCAGCTGATTATACGACGAGCCCTGAGCGCAGACGATGCCCTGGTCGATCTGCTGCCGACCCACTCACACCAGCGGCTGCATTTCTCGGAAGGCGGCGCGCGACCACTGGATATGCACGAGCGCGCCCATCGCCATCATACAGGAGAACCAGACGAGTGATTGATCAACTCCCCCCACCTGCCGAAGTGACTGAGCGTACGTGCTATAATGCTCAATCCACGGGAGGCCAAGACGTGAAAGATTTTTTGCGGCGCACACCGCGCTACTTCACATCCAATCGCAAATCTGAGCAGCAAATCCCTGATGATTTGTGGCAGAAATGTAGCGGCTGTAACGAACTCATCTTCTCTAAGCAGTTCCAAGATAACGCCAAAGTCTGCCCACGCTGCGGACACCACGAGCGGCTCAGCGCGGCTGAGTGGATCGAGCTGCTGCTTGATCCCGGCTCATGGCAGGAGCACGACGCGGATCTACTGCCCACCGATCCGCTCGGCTTTGTTTCACCCAAAGACAACTACGCCAAGAAGCTCCAGAATCTGCGCGAGTCGACAGGCCGTCAGGATGCGGCGGTCTGCGGTATCGGCACGATTGGTGAGCTGCCGCTGGCTGTGTGTGTCAGCGACTTCGGCTTTATGGGCGGCTCGATGGGCTCGGTCGTCGGCGAGAAGATCGCACGATCGGCGGAGCGCGCGGCGCAGCTCGGCGTGCCCCTGCTGACGATCAACTCGTCTGGCGGCGCGCGTATGCACGAGGGCATTCTGTCGCTGATGCAGATGGCCAAGACCTCGGTCGCGCTGGCGCGGCTGGGCGAGGTCGGGCAGCCGCACATTTCGCTGCTGGTCGATCCTTGCTACGGCGGCGTGACCGCCGCGCACGCTTCGTCCGCCGACATTATTGTCGCCGAGCCGAAAGCCCACATCGGCTTTGCGGGCCCGCGCGTGATCGAGCAGACGATTCGCCAGAAGCTGCCCGCCGATTTCCAGACCGCCGAGTTCTTGCTTCAGCACGGCATGATCGATGCGGTCACGCCGCGCGCCGAGCTGCGAGCGATGCTGACACGGGTGATCGGCCTGTACAATGGCCGCAGCAAAACCGAGGAGCAGGCGCTCGTGGCACGCAGCAACGGTCGCGGCGACGGACTCACCGGCTACGAGGAGATCTATGGCTGAGGAGCAACAGCAGAGCGCGCTGACGCCCTGGGACATCGTGCAGATCGCGCGGCATCCCCAGCGGCCACACACGCTTGATTATATTCGCGGCCTGTGCGACGACTTCGTGGAGCTGCGCGGCGATCGGCGCTTTGGCGATGACCGCGCGCTGCTCGGCGGCGTGGCACGCTTCAACGGTCGTCCGGTGGTGGTGATGGGCCACCAAAAGGGCAGCAACACCAAAGAAAACATTCTCCACAATTTCGGCAGTCCCATGCCCGAGGGCTACCGTAAATCGCTGCGGCTGATGCAGCACGCCGAAAAGTTCAATCTGCCGATCCTGGTGCTGATCGATACGTCGGGCGCGCATCCCAGCATGGCGGCGGAAGAGCGCGGCATTGCCGAGGCGATCGCCGAGAATCTGCTGGTGATGGCCGGGCTCAAAGTGCCGATCGTCGCCACCGTGATCGGCGAGGGCGGCTCCGGCGGCGCGCTGGCAGTTGGCGTGGCGGATCGGCTGCTGATGCTGGAATACGCGATCTACTCCGTGGCTTCGCCTGAGGCCAGCGCGGCGATCCTGTGGCGCGATGCCTCGAAAGCGCCCGACGCGGCCAAAGCGATGAAGATCACCGCCCACGATCTGCTGCGGCTGGGCATCGCCGATGAGATTGTCGCCGAGGTTCCCGGAGGTGCGCATCTCGACACGCCCACCACAATCCAGCATGTGCGCGAAGTCATTCAGCGGCACCTGGACGAGCTGTCGGCGCTACCCGTCGATGAGCTGCGGCGCAAGCGCTACGATAAGTATCGCTCGATCGGCGCGTTCCAGGAAGCGCAGACCGCGGTGGTATCGGCAGGCGCAAGCAGCACCTAGGCTTTACGTACTACAGTCGTAGGTAACGAATGGCTGACCGTAGGTTTGTGCGGTCAGCCACTTTATTTAAGCGTCGCCGCATGCTAGGCTCTCAGCATCCGAGTCGTACGTCCGTGGCGTACATCTTGATAAGCTGACCTCCACCAATGTGGAAGTTAAGTAGTCGCTAAAGCGTGGTGGAAGGGAGTTGGGACCGATGGCCTAGCCGCGATCCTTGACTCTATTTTACAATCTGGTATGCTTAAGGTAAGAGTACACACTTGTACTCACGGCGCAAGCTGTTCTATTGTAAAAACTTTTCCCGTTCGCATTAAAGTTAATAACTCGGCGGTTCCGAGTTCGATCCCACGACACAGCAACACCATTCACCCACCTCACCCACCCGCACCGCCCCTATCTGGCACTGACGCCTCGTCATGTCAGGTTTTGCCCTTGCCGCAAGGTATGGTGGCCTTTCGGCAGATCGTTTACAGTTGCGGGCCGAAACGTTTGTGATCGCCATGACGCGAACCTCCCCCATGCATAGTTCTGGCCCATGTTTTTGCCCCTACGGGCAGGAGGACTTCGATGGCAACTGCTTTCTCCGGCGCATCGCTGCTGAATCTGGTCAGTGAGCTCCAGGATCGTAAACAGTATCAGGAGCTGAACTGGTCCGGTTCGTTCGAGGATTATCTCGATATTGTGGCGCGCAATCCCCGTGTTACCCGCTCTGCGTTTCAGCGCATCTACGACATGATCATGGCGTACGGCACCGAAGAGTTTATCGATGCTAAGAAGAAGCTGATTCGCTACAAGTTCTTCGCCGATCTGTCGATCGACGAGGACGACGCGATCTATGGGCTAGAAATTCCCCTGATGCGGCTGGTGAACTTTTTCCGCTCGGCGGCGGAAGGCTACGGCACCGAGCGCCGCGTGTTGCTGCTGCACGGCCCGGTCGGCTCGTCGAAATCCACCATTGTTCGACGGCTCAAAAAAGGCCTGGAGCGCTACACGCGAACGGATGACGGCGCGCTCTACACCTACTCCTGGTTTCTCGGCGACGGCGACGACGTCGATCAGGGACGCGTGGCCGATGCGGACTGGGAAGATTGCCCGATGCACGAAGAGCCGCTGCACCTGATCCCGGAAGAGTTCCGCGAAAGATTCCTGGCGCAGATTAACGAAAGCCTCGGCGAAGGTCAGCGCATTCACATCACCGGCGATCTGTGCCCGTCGTGCCGCTACAACTACCGCGACCTCATGCGGCGCTACGACGGCGATTGGAGCCAGATGATCAAGCATGTGCGCGTGCGGCGTCTGGTCTTCTCCGAGAAAGATCGCGTGGGCATCGGCACGTTCCAGCCCAAGGACGAGAAAAACCAGGACTCGACTGAGCTGACGGGCGATATCAACTACCGCAAGATCGCGCAGTACGGCTCCGACAGCGATCCGCGTGCCTTCAACTTCGACGGCGAGTTTAACGTCGCCAATCGCGGCGTGATCGAGTTCATCGAGGCGCTTAAGCTCGACGTGGCCTTCTTGTACGATCTGCTGGGCGCTTCTCAAGAGCACAAGATCAAATCCAAGAAGTTTGCCCAGACCGACATCGACGAGGTGATCATCGCCCACACCAACGAGCCGGAATATCGCAAGCTGCAGAACAACGAGTTCATGGAAGCG
Source organism: Chloroflexota bacterium (assembly GCA_019240175.1). Taxonomy (GTDB): domain Bacteria; phylum Chloroflexota; class Chloroflexia; order Chloroflexales; family Kallotenuaceae; genus LB3-1. The sequence goes on from JAFAYS010001178.1 coordinate 4,070, forward strand.
CTCAAAGATCGCACGGTGCGCATCGATATTCCGTATATCACCAAGCTCAAGGACGAGATCAAAATCTACGAGAAGTCCTTCAACGATCATCGCGTGCGCGGCAAGCATATCGCGCCGCATACCGTGGAAGTAGCCTCGATGTGGGCGGTGCTGACGCGGCTTGAGGAGCCTAAGAAGGCCAATCTGACGCTGCTGCAAAAGCTGAAGCTGTACAACGGCAAAACGCTGCCGGGCTTCACCGAAGATAATATCAAGGAGCTGCGCAAGGAAGCCCAGCGCGAGGGCATGAGCGGCATCTCGCCGCGCTACATCCAGGACAAGATCTCGAATGCGCTGGTCAACGACGGCCAGGAAGGCTGCATCAATCCCTTCATGGTGCTCAACGAGCTTGAGGGCGGCCTGAAGCATCACTCGCTGATCAATAACGAAGAAGATAAAAAGACCTATCGCGATCTGCTGACGGTGGTCAAAGAAGAATACGCCGAGATCGTCAAGAACGAGGTGCAGCGCGCGATCTCTGCCGACGAGGACGCGATCTCGCGGCTGTGCGGCAACTACATCGACAACATCAAGGCCTACACGCAGCGCGAGCGGGTGCGCAACCGCTTCACGGGCCAGTACGAGGAGCCCGACGATCGGATGATGCGCTCGATCGAAGAAAAGATCGACATTCCCGAGTCGCGCAAAGACGATTTCCGGCGCGAGATCATGAACTACATCGGCGCGCTGGCGATCGAGGGCAAGAAGTTCGACTACAAGACCAACGAGCGGCTGCACCGGGCGCTGGAGCTGAAGCTCTTCGAGGATCAGAAAGACTCGATCAAGCTGACCAGCCTGGTCTCGCAGGTGGTCGACAAAGACACCCAGGAAAAGATCGAGGTCGTCAAGACACGGCTCGTCCGCGACTATGGCTACTGCGAGCGCTGCGCCACCGATGTGCTGACCTATGTTGCCAGCATCTTTGCCCGCGGCGACGTCAAGAGCCGCAATTAGGATCAAGCTGGTAGGGGCGTATTTTAGTACGTCCCTACGCTGATTCATGGGTGACGCGTATGGCTAATCGTGTTGAGCGAGATCTCAACCGCTTCCGCCAGATTGTGCGGGGCAAGATCAAAAAAGATCTGCGCAAATACATGTCGCAGGGCGAGATGATCGGGCGGCAGGGGCGGCGCTATGTGTCGATCCCACTGCCGCAGATCGATATTCCCCAGTTTCGCTTCGGCCAAAAGCAGCAGGGTGGCGTCGGGCAGGGCGACGGCAACGTGGGCGATCCGATCGGGCGCGGCGACGGGCAGCAGGATGGGCAGGGCGAGGCCGGCGAAGAATCCGGGCAGCACACGATCGAGGTCGATGTGACGCTGGAAGAGCTGGCGCAGATTCTGGCCGAGGAGCTGCAGCTGCCGAATATCACGCCCAAGGGCAAGAAAAACATTATCGCCGAGAAGGATCGCTACACCGGCATTGCCAAGGTTGGCCCCGACTCGCTGCGGCATTTCAAGCGCTCGTACCGCGAGGCGCTCAAACGCCAGACCGCGACCGGCGAGTACAACCCCGACGATCCGGTGGTCGTGCCGATCAAAGACGATATGCGCTACCGCACCTGGAAGACCACAATGCTCCCCGAGGCCAACGCGGTGATCATCTACGCGATGGACGTGTCGGGCTCGATGGGCACCGAGCAAAAAGAGCTGGTGCGCATCACGGCCTTCTAGATCGAGACCTGGCTGCGCTCGCAGTATAAGTCGATCGATATTCGCTACATCGTCCACGACGCGGCGGCCAAAGAGGTCGATCAGCAAACGTTCTACCACCTGCGCGAGGGCGGCGGCACCAAGATCAGCTCGGCCTACAAGCTGGCGCTGAAGCTGATCGAGGAGCGCTACCCACCCGACGACTGGAACATCTACTGCTTCCATTTTTCGGACGGCGATAATTGGGGTGGCGGCGATACCCGCGAGTGCGTAGATGTGCTGCGCAATCACCTGCTGCCCAAAATCAACTTGTTCTGCTACGGACAGGTCCGCTCGCTGTATGGCTCGGGCCGGTTTGCACACGATCTGGAAGAGTATCTCGGCGGCGCGGAAAATCTGGTGATCTCCGAGATCGCCGACCGCGACGACATTTACGACTCGATCAAGGACTTTTTGGGTAAAGGCAAGTAACAAGGGGAGAACAAAAGAGCAAAGGAACAAAAGAACAAAAACTTTCTTTGTTCCTTTGTTTACTTGTTCCTTTGTTCTTAAGGCTTTGCTATGCGTAATACGAAACTGCCACCTGATCTGCAAGCTGCCTGGGAGGAGATCGAAGGCTACGCCAAGGATTACGGCCTGGACTTCTTCCCGATCTCGTATGAGGTGCTGGACTACCGCACGCTCTACGAGGTCGCGTCGTATGGTGGCTTCCCGACGCGCTATCCGCACTGGCGGTTCGGCATGGAGTTCGATCAGATGATCAAAGGCCACACCTACGGCCTGTCGGTCATCTACGAGATGGTCATCAACAATAATCCGTCGTATGCGTACCTGCTTGAGGGCAACGACATGACGACGCAGAAGATGGTGATGGCGCATGTCACCGGCCACGTGGATTTTTTCAAAAACAACTTCTGGTTCTCGCATACCAACCGGCACATGCTCGACACGATGGCCAATCACGCCGTGCGCATCCAAAAGGCGATCGAGCGCGTGGGCCATGATCAGGTCGAAGATTTTATCGACGTGTGCTTGTCGCTGGAAAATCTGATCGACTATCACGCGCCGTATATTCGCCGCCCCGATGCGCAGACCTTTGTGCCGGTGACGGAGGAAGATCAGCCGGATCTCGCGCCTGAGGGCTTGCCCGTCAGCCAGCCCTACATGAAGCAGTACATCAATCCGCCCGAGTTTTTGCGTGAGCAGCGCGAGAAGCAGGAGGCCGATCGCAATCGCTACCGTAAGTTCCCGGAAAGCCCGCAGAAGGATGTGCTGCTCTTCCTGCTGAACTACGCGCCGCTTGAGCGCTGGCAGCATACGGTGCTGGAGATCGTCCGCGACGAGATGTACTACTTCGCGCCCCAGGCGATGACGAAGGTGCTCAACGAGGGCTGGGCATGCCTCGTTGCAGGCTCGCTCATGCCTACAGATCAAGGTTTCATGCGGATCGAAGAGCTTGTTGGGCGGCATACGGCGGTAGCCGTGAACGACGGCGAGACTCAGCGCAAAG
>JAFAYS010001207.1 GCA_019240175.1 Chloroflexota bacterium
CCGAGCTTCAGCGGTTTCGATCGCTCTTGCAGCAGGCCGATCTGCGTGTTGCGGCGGACGGCGGCGCGCGCTATCTGCTGGCGCTGGATCTGCTGCCCCACATTGCCGTCGGCGACTTCGACTCGCTGGTGCCGGAGCAGCTTGAGCTGTTGGAGCGAGCTGGCGTCGAGGTACAGCGCCATTCCGTCCACAAGAACGAGACCGATCTAGAGTTGGCCCTGCTTCAGGCGATCGAGCACGGCGCGACCTGTATCTACGTGCTGGCGGCGCTAGGCGGACGACCGGATCAGCATCTGGCAAATCTTCAGCTGCTGACGCATCCCGCGCTGGCGCAGGCCGACGTGCGGATGCTCCACGAGCGCTGGGAACTGTTCGCGATCCGACAGTCGGCGCGCATCTATGGCGCTCCCGGCGATATTGTGTCGCTGCTGCCGATGACCGACGAGGTCGCGGGGATTGTTACCGACGGACTGTACTATCCGCTGCGCGACGAGTCGCTGAGCCTGGGGCCGGCGCGCGGCGTCAGCAACGTGCTGGTCGGTCAGGAGGCCAGCATCAGCGTGCGCAGCGGGATTTTGCTGTGTATGCATGAGCTGCCGGATTCAGCCGAGCCGCTGGGTAGCGCCTGATCGTTATCGGATTGTGTCTGGCTGAGAAGCTGTTGCTTCGGTGGGCAAGCCTGTGGTACCATCGCCGCTCAATCTTGAACCACAAGGAGCGAAGGTATGCCCGTAGATGATGGCCGCGACATCGTGATCGTCAGCGATTTTCATATGTCGTCGGGCTATAATCGACGGACCGGCACCTTCAGCCGGAACGAGGATTTTTTTTACGATGCCGCGTTTGCGCGCTTCATCGACAAGCTGATCGCGCAGGCTACCTCAGAGAAGCGCACCTGGCGACTGGTGATTCTGGGCGATTTCGTCGATTTTTTGCAGGTCGAGCGCTCGCGTGAGCACAACGGCCTCACATCCAGCGGCGATACCGTCGAAAAGCTGAACGCGATCGCGCGTGGGCATCGCGCTGTCTTTGACGCGCTGGGCCGCTTTATCGACGCCGGACACGTCGTAGATCTGGTGATCGGCAATCACGATATCGAGTTCATCTGGCCGGCGGTTCAAACGCGGCTAAAAGAGCTGATCGCTGAGCGGGCCAGCACCGACGTCGCCGGGCAGATCACGGTACACCCTTGGATCTTCTATGTGCCGGGCATGGTTTATGCCGAGCACGGCCAGCAGTACGATGTCAATAACTCGTTCGCCACGCTGATGCAGCCCACGCTGCCGGATCGCCCAGATCTGATCGAGCTGCCGCTGGGCTCGTTCTTTGTGCTGTATCTGTTCAACCACATCGAGCGCCTCGATCCGTTCGCCGACAACGTCAAGCCCGCGACGCGCTATCTGACGTGGGCGCTGCGCACCCATCCGATCATGGGCATTGGTCTGCTGGGCTACCATCTGCAATTTTTTGCGCGGATCTTACATAAAACCAGCAAGCTCACTGCGGCCCAGCAGGATGCGCGGCGCGAAGACTATCGCCAGCGGATGGTTGCGCCGTATGCCGCAGATGTGGGCCTGCCCGCCGAAACGTTGGTCGAGATCGATCGGCTGGCGGCGATTCCGGCGATGTCGAATCATCTGCGTCAGGCCGAGGCGCTGATCATCCGTCCGCTGATTCCGATGGTGCCCGCGCTGGCAGTCATCACAGCGATCTACCAAACGACCAAGCGCTTTCGGCCTAGCATGCGCTCGCTGGTGATGCTGGCGAGTGGTCTCGCCGGCCTGGTGTGGCGCGAGCGACGCTTGCTGCGTCCGGTGACGCAGCCGGGTAGCTTTTTGTTTGCGGCGGCCCAGCAGATCCATGAGCAGCTGACCAAAATCAATGCTGCGGTGCCGGCCTATGTTTTCGGCCACACGCATACCGCCGAGCAGTATCCGCTTACCGAAGCCGAAGACGGGCCGCGCTATATCAACACCGGCACCTGGACGCCGCTGGTTCCGCACGCCTTCGATCTGGTGAGTACCCGTGAGCGTTTCTCGTTTGTGCAGATTACCCGTGATCCGGCGAACAATCAGGTGCAGACGGCGCTGATGCTCTGGAACGACGCGGCGGAGCGTGTCGAGCCGCTGCCTCTGCTGATGCTGTGAGCGAGGACGATCGTAGAGGAATGAGGGACGAGCGGATTCTCTGGTCTGTAGGGCGTGATCAATGTAGGGCAAGCATCAAAAAGAGTTTGGGAAAATCTCCCAAACTCTTGGTTTTTTGCGCTAGCTTTCGTCGGACGGCGCTTCCTCGTCGGGCGTAATCACGCCAATGCCGACCAGTTCGTTGTAGGCTTGCTCGGCCAGCGCAGGCAGCACCCAGATCTCGGCGCTGCCAAACGAGCCGAACGAAAGACCGTACAGCGGTCCCAGGCTGTTACGCTTGACATGCGCGGGAATACCGGCTTGCTGAAGCGCGTCCTGCGCCATCTCGATCTCGACCGGCCCATTGATTACCGCGACCAGCACCGGCTCGTCGCCGCCATCGCCGCCGAAACGCGCTGTCGCGCCGGCCTGTGGCTGCGCCTCGTCGTCAGGCGTACGGTCGATCGGCTTCCACCAGCGAAGTGCGTCATCCATCGTACACCTCCATAAAATACCGAAGCCACCGCCGGAAACAGAAACTGTTTCGCGGTGGTGGCTTGAACGATCGTTATACTGGACTAGGCTGCGACCTGAGTGCTGTGGCCGCTGCGCGAGCGCTTCCAGTCTTCGCCCCAGCCGTTCTCCCAGACTACCAGCAGCTGCGCCGCGTTGAAGATCGAGGAGTAGGTGCCCGAGAGCAGGCCGATCAGCAGGATCAGCACGAAATGCTGGATCGTCTGGCCGCCGAAGAGCAGCAGCGCCATCAGCGTCAGGAAGGTCGTCAGTTGCGTGTTGATCGAGCGGCTCAGCGTCTGCACGATCGAGGCGTTGACGATCTCCTCGAAGGGCTGGCCCGTGCGGCGCAGCTTCATGTTCTCACGCACACGGTCGAACACCACGATCGTATCGTGGACCGAGAACGAGATCACGGTCAGCAGCGCCGTCAGGAAGAGCGCGTCGACTTCCAGGCCGATGAAGTAACCCAGGATCGCGGCGATGCCGAGCACCAGCAGCACGTCGTGGAGCATAGCGATGATCGCGCACACGCCGTAGCGCAGCGGATTCGGCGCTTCGCGGAAGGCGAAGGTCAGGTAGGCCATAATTGCCAGCGAGGCTGCCAGCACGGCCAGCACCGCCTGCTGGGTCGACTCGCGGCTCACCGTCGCGCCCACGGTCTCGAAGCGTGTCAGCTGCGACTCGGGAAACGCCGCGACGACAGCGTCGGTCACCGTCTGCTTGCGGGTATCCTCGGCCTTGACCTCAGGCGAGCGCACCGTGACGGCCACTACCTGGCGGTCGTTGGGATTGCTGACCTGCGCAATGGCGTTGGGAACGCCGTTCTGCGTAAAGATCGTCGAGATTTCATCGGTGCCGATCGGCTCGGTACGGTTCGGGATCGAAAATTCCCACAGCGTGCCGCCCGCGAAGTCGATGCTGGGCTTCAGGCCGCCGCCCGGCATGACCAGGAAGATCAGCCCTGGAACAATCAGCAGCAGCGAGATCGCAAACCACACATATCGGTTCTTGACAAGATCAAGCATTGTTTTTCCTCGAAACAAAAATATCTGCTGCGCGCCTGCGTCATCACAGACGCG
>JAFAYS010000030.1 GCA_019240175.1 Chloroflexota bacterium
GGTGGGCCTCGATCCGCGACAGATCGAGCATCTGATTGATCAGCGTCAGCAGCTGATCGGCGTTGGACTTCACGCGGTTCAGCGGCTCGCTCAGCGCCGACGGCAGCTCGCCATACAGGCCGTTGAGCATCATCTCGGTGTAGCCGATGATCGCGCCCATCGGCGTGCGCAGCTCGTGGCTGACCGTCGAGACGAAATCGGCCTTGAGCCGGTTGGCCTCGTGGACCTCGTGATACAGCTGAGCGTTGGTCACCATCGCCGCGATCTGATTGGCCACGATGCGACCCAGCTCGATCTCGTCCTGATTCCAGATATGCTGGACGGTGTAGAAGTAGCTCACATAGCCGATCGCGCGCTCGTCGCGCATCAGCGGCAGATAGATCGTGCTGCTGAAGCCAGCCTCTCGGACGACCTGGTTGAGCGCGTGGCCGGGAATAATATCGCGGATGTCGTGGATCGTACGAATATCTGCGGCGCGAGCTTGTGGCGTGACATACTGGCGCAGCAGCGCGGCCTGCGCTTCGGAGATGCCGACGTAGTACATGTCGTGGGGCACGCTGGTTCGCGTGATGATCACCAGGCAGCCCTGCGCGCCCAGCACCTTCATGCCTTCGCGCACCAGCGGCTGGATCGACGCGCCCATATCGCCCTGTGCATCGAGCAGCTGCGAGGCCCGCGCCAGCGCTGCCATGCGGTCGGCGTATTGGTGGGCCTGATCGTACAGCCGCGCGTTGGTGATCGCCACGACGGCCTGCGCCGCGAACAGCTTGACCACGGCATGGTCGACCTCGTTGAAGGTCACGCCCGGCGTGTAGTGGATCAGATCGATCACGCCCAGCACATGCTCGTCGCGCAGCAGCGGCACCGCGATCGCCGCGTGGAACGAGTCCTGACTCAGGCGCGGCAGACGGCCCTGCCAGGTCGCGTAGTCTTCCACAATCTCGATCTGGCGCGACAGCGCGGCGCGGCCCAGCAGCCCTTCGCCCAGCTTGACGCGCTGCCCGACGTAGTTCTGATCCAGCCGGTAGCAGACGACAACTTCCAGCTCGCCGCGCGCCTCGTCGGTCAGCGAAAGCTCGCCGGCGTCGGCGTGAGTCAGGCGCGTGGCCTGCTCCAAAATGGTGTACAGCGTCGTCGGCAGATCGAGCTGCGACGAGATCGAGAGCGAGGTTTGGCCGACCGCCGTCAGCTCTTCGGTACGGCGCTCCAGCGCGGCGGTCAGCCGCTGGCGATCCAGATGCTGCGCCACCTGCATCGCGACGGCCTCGACCAGCGACACCTCGCCGGGCTGCCAGGCACAATGCTGGAATTGCTCGACGCTCAGCACGCCGACGATCACATCTTGCACCTTGATCGGCACCGCGATCAGCGCGGGCGTATTGGCGAGATCCACTAACGGATTAAGTGTATCGTCCTCCGCGAGGCTGGGCAGCACCAGCGGCTTCTGCTCGCTCAGCACTTGATCCAGCAGCGGCGAGCACACACTTCCAACCGGCGGCGGCTCCTCAGCGCTGACAGGCGGGCTGGCCGTTACAAGCGGCCCAGCCTGAAGGTCAAAGAGGACGATCGTGCTCCGGTCGGATTCAAGGAGATCGCGCAGCCCGGCGACAGCCGCACGGACCGCCGCCTCTTCATCAGCCGCTGTACCGACGGCCATAAGCAGCGCACAATACTGCTGCGTCTGGTCGTCACTCGTACGTTTGCGTCGCTGATGAGTCTGTAATCGAGGCTGTGAAGTCAAGTTCATCCCCATCTATACCTTGGGGGGCGTGTCGCTGAGTGTCGTCAAGACGCGGTAGCTCTGATTATATGCCGAGCAGCATGATTCCTCGGCTTGCAGAAGTCCTGTAGCGCCTCCTAACATTGGCCTACCCAAGACTAGCCTCTCGGTTAGCCAGCGTATTGGACCGAATCTGATATGAGTCTGCCGCGAAGCAGCCCTGAAAGCCTACCGCCCGCGCCACGGCCTGCGACGACAGATTATCGTAGGTGGTGGTGTAGGCCGCGTACTGCTTGCGCTCTAGAATATCTGCCGCGACCGCACCGACCAGACTGCGCGCCAGACCGCGACCGCGCCACTTGGGATGCGTCCACACGCCGACGACTTCTTCGCTGAATGCGTCGGGATAGCCGCTGGAAGCGCGGCTCACGATCACACCGTCGCGCACAACCGCCCAGGGCCGCCGTCCGGTGGAAAAGAGCCGCTGGAAGTAGCTGCGTGTCCAACCGCATTGGCTGCGCTCCACCAGCGCCGCATCCTGCGACGTAAGCGCGCGCACCGAGGCGTCGCGCGGCGTGACCAGATGCTCGCGATCGACGAGATAGCCGTACACGCCGGTGCCGTTGGGCTGCATGCGGTAGCGGGCCGTCAGCGTCGCGCCGATCCAGGGCCGGTGGATCGACAACGTGTGGCGCTCGGTAAAGTGAAAGCCGCGCATCAGCTCGTCCAGCGCCGCCGCATCGCTGGCGTCCAGCCGAATCCAGTACGGATCGGGGATGAACGGTCCCGGCCCACAGATCAGCACGCCGACCGGCTGATCGTTGCGTATGGCCACGCTCAGCTTAGCGATCGGCTCGGCCCGCAGCGCCAGCAGCAGCTCACGATTGACCAGTGGATCTTGTTTCAAATAATCCACGGCGGCGGCGTAGCTCGGGAGATCCTGGTTCATGACAGATCCAGCGCGTCGATCTCTCGGCAGAGCGCAGAGCGCTGCTCGGGGGCTAGCTCGGCCAGCGGCGGCTTCACAGAGATCTGTGACAAGCCCGCGCGCCAGGCGGTGAGCGTTTTGGTTCCTGCGTGCTGCGGATAGCGCTTCATGATCGCTCGTACCGCCGCGATGCGCGTTTCCCACTCGGTCACGTCGCGGCCTGCCCGGAACGCCTGGATCAGTCCGCTGAACAATTCAGGAAATGCGTTAGCCATGCCCGAGATCTGGCCGCGCACGCCGGCCCTAAGATTCGCCGCCACCAGATGATCGCTGCCGCCGAGCACCTGGAGCTGAGGAAACGACTCGACCAGCTCACGAGTTTGCGCGGGATCGCCGCCGGTATCTTTGATGCCGTAGCACTGGCTGGGATTGCTGCGCCGCACGCCGGCGATCACTTCATGCGAGATCGGCACGCCGCTGACCGCCGGGATATGGTAGAAGAGCATGCGGCCCGAGCTCGGCAGCGCATCGCACAGGGCGCGATAGTAGCGGATCAGGCCGTCTTCGGGCACGTCGCGGAAATAGTAGGGCGGGATGATCAGCACCGCGTCGACGCCGGCTTCCAGCGCGTAGCGGCTCAGCGCGATCGTTTCGCTGAGGCTGGGCGTGCCGGTTCCCGCGATCAGCTGAAGCTTGCCTTTATGCTTGACGGCGGCGTCGATCACGGCGCGGCGCTCGTCGCTGCTGAGGCTGGGGCCTTCGCCGTTGGTGCCGGCCACCAGCACGCCCTCGATGCCCTTCTCCTGCAACCATGCGAAATGGTCGGCCTGCCAGGCGGGCTGAAACACACCATGCGCGTCGAATGGCGTGACTGCCGCCGTAAAAATACCTTGTAATGCTTCCATACAATCAAGCATACGGAATTTATGTTAAACGTGCAAGCCTGATTCATATGCTCCTTTTGGGGTACTCTCGCGCCGATCTGCCGCACCGTCGCAGAGCGTGTCACGTTTTGCTGAGGTCGCTCGTCTTCCTAATAACAAGGAGAAAACCAATGACTCAGCACACATCTAAACGACGAATCTTAATCCTCGGCGGCGGATATGCAGGTTTGATGGCGGCGGCTCGTAGCGCCAGAGCCGGCTCGACAGCAGAGATTACACTAGTCAATGCCAGCCCGGATTTTGTCCAGCGCATTCGGCTGCACGAGGCACTGGCCGGATCGACGCCGCGCTCGTTTTCGATCCCGCAATTGCTGGCCAGGCGCGGCGTGCGCTTTGTGCAGGGCTTTGTCGACCAGCTCAAGCCCGAGCGCCAGCAGGTGCAGGGCCGTGATAGCGCGGGCGGCAATTTCACGCTCGGCTACGATGAGCTGATCCTGGCGCTGGGCAGTCACACGACCATGCCTTCGCCGGAGATCGCGGCGCATACGGTGCAGCTCGACAAGCTGCCGGTGGTTACTGAGGCTGCTGGTCAGCTGCGCGAGCTGGCCGCGCGTGCCGGTCGCGTGCTGATCGTGGGCGGCGGTCTGACCGGCATCGAGACGGCGACCGAGCTGGCGGAGCGCTACCCGACGCTACGAGTCGGCCTGACCACCAGCGGACGGCTCGGCGAAAACTACTCGGCGAACGGCGAACGGTACGTGCGCCAGCGCTTCGCTCAGCTGGGCATCCAGATCTGGGAGCAGACCGCGATCACGCAGGTTGAGCAGGGCCGCGCATGGTCGGCAGACGGCACGGCATTGCCCTGCGATCTGTGCGTCTGGTGCGGCGGCTTCGCGGCTCCGTCGATCCTCAGCCAGTCGGGGCTGGCCGTGGACGGCTATGGTAGAGTTGTGGTGGACGAGATGCTGCGCGTCGTGGATCAGCCGCATATCTTTGCGATCGGCGATGCGGCGGCGGTGAGCGTGAACGGTAAGCCGATTCGCATGAGCTGCGCCAGTGCGCTGCCAATGGGCGGCCACATGGGCAACAACATTCGGCGGCTGGTGCGCGGCCAGGAATTGGAGCCGTTCAGCATGGGCTTTGCGGCGCGCTGTGTCAGCCTGGGCCGCCGCGACGCGCTGGTACAATGGGTTGCGCCCGACGACCAAGCGAAGCCTTCGGTCTGGACCAATCGGCGCGCGGTCTACACCAAAGAGCTGATCTGCCGCGCGACCTTTACCGTCGTCTCGCAAGAGCTGAAGCTGGGATTGCCGCTCTACGGCTGGTCCAAAGCGCCCGCGCAGACACAGCCCAGCCAGCGCTCACATCCGGCACAGGAGCCGTCAGCATGACCAACCTTCACCAGCGATCCGCCAGCGATCAGATCCCGCCGCTCAACCCGCTCGATGTGTTCGAGCAGGAGCGCAGCCGGCTCTTCGGCATTGCCTACCGTATGCTTGGCTCAGTCAGCGAGGCCGAAGATATTGTGCAGGATGCGTATCTGCGCTGGCACACGGTTGCGCACGACGGCGTCGAGAACGCGCAGGCGTTTCTGGTGCGCATGGTGACGCGGCTCTGCATCGATGCGCTCAAGTCGGCGCGCAACCAGCGGACCGAGTATGTCGGGCCGTGGCTGCCGGAGCCGCTGGTGATCGACGAGCAGCAGAATCCGGCGGCGATCCAGGAGCTGGCCGACGATCTGTCGATGGCATTTTTGCTGATGCTTGAGCGACTGACGCCTGTGGAGCGGGCCGTGTTTCTGCTGCGCGAGTCGTTCGCCTTCTCCTACGCGGAGATCGGCGGCGTGCTGGGCAAGTCGGAGCAGAACTGTCGCCAGATTGCGCGCCGCGCCCGCCAGCATCTGGACGCCGACGAACAGCTCGTTCCCGCCGATCCGCACGCGCACGATCTGCTGCTGATGCAGTTTTTGCACGCAACGCGTGACGGCGATGTGCAAAGCATGGTCGAGCTGCTGGCGCATGACGCCGTGCTCTACTCCGACGGCGGCGGCAAAGCCTCGGCGGCGCGCAAGCCGGTCGTCAGCGCGGAGCATGTCGCGCGCTTTATGGCCGGCCTCATGCGCAAGGCTACCGATGAGGTCGAGTTCCGGCTAGCGCAGGTCAATGGTC
>JAFAYS010000407.1 GCA_019240175.1 Chloroflexota bacterium
GCGGCTCCAGGGCTTGATCCCGGTGATTTTTGCGGGCCTGTGTATGTTCGGCCTGCTGACGGTCGGCAGCTGGTACGGCTGGCGCGTGGTTGGCCGGCTGGCGGCGCTGACAGTGGCGGCGGTCATGTTCCTCTATGGCATTCGCGCCTCGACCTTTGTGGTGTATCGCCATCCCGACACGCCGATCGAGCCGCTGGTTTACACGCAGACCGCGCCCGACGTGCCGATCCTGGTCGATCAGATCGAGCAGATCTCGATCAACCAGAGCCGCAACAATCGCACGGCGGACGATCCGGTCGGCGGATTGACGATGCCGCTGATGATCGACGGCGGTGGTAGCCAGCACGGCGGCGAGGGCAGCCTGGCCTGGCCGCTGCAATGGTATCTGCGCGATTACCGCAGCATTCGCTGGTTCGATCCGGATACTAGCCCGACCATCAACTCTGAGGCTCCGATGCTTGTGCTCTACAAGCCGCATGTGACCGAGGAGCTGCGCAGCCAGCTTGAAGAAGAATATGTCAAAACCTCGGAGGGCGTCTTCAACTGGTGGTTCCCCGAGCACACCGACTACAGCGACAGCGGCGCGGCGACGCGTGGCTACAAAGCTGTGGGCGCGGAGGGCGTAGGCGCGGTGCTGACGTGGCCGCTCAATCCAGCCAACTGGCCGACGCTTGCCAAATATATGCTTTACCGCGATCTGCCGCTGGAGCTTAAAGGCCGCGAGATGGAAGTCTATATGCGGCGCGATGTTGCGCCCGGTGGCGGTGGTGGGCAGGCTGCGGCGATCCCGACCGAGTCGATCAAAGCCGACGAGGTGCTGACGCAGCCCGAGCTGAATAGCGCGCGCGGCATGGCGGTCGACAACGACGGCAACGTGTATATCGCCAACTCGCTCAACCATCAGATTGTCGTGGTCGGCCCGCAGGGTGAGCAGCTGCGCACGATCGGTAGCCTGGGCAACGGCGATGGCCAGCTCAACGAGCCGTCGGGCGTGGCGGTCGATGACAACGGCAATGTATACGTCGCCGATACCTGGAATAGCCGTGTTGTGAAGTTCGCGGCTGACGGCTCGTTCATCGCCAGCTGGGGCACGTCGACCACACCATTTGGCGACTCGTTTACCGACCCGCAGACCGGCACGACGGTCCAGCGCTTTGCGACCGACAACAAGGGTGAACTCGCCGCCAATGAGCAGAATCCGCTGGGCTTCTTCGGGCCGCGCAACGTGCTGGTGCTCAACGATCGGCTGTATATCGCCGATACCGGCAACTCGCGCGTCGTCGTCACCGACCTGAACGGCCAGTTCATCCAGCAGTTCGGCAGCCGTGGCAACGCCGCCGGGCAGATGCACGAGCCGATCGGTTTGGGCAAGGATGATCAGGGTACGCTGTATGTGGGCGATACCTGGAACGGACGTGTGCAGGCCTTCGGGCGCACCGCCGACGGCAGCACCGAGCCGCTGCCGCTCAAGACGATCGAGGTGCGCGGCTGGGTTGCCAACACCTACACCGATCCCTACATCGCGGTCGCGCCTGATGGACGGCTGTGGGCCACGCTCGGCGGTCGCAACCAGATCGCGGCCTTCGATCAAACGCAGGAAAACCCGCGACGGCTCAAATCCGACCCGGCGCTCGACGCGCCCAAGGGCATCGCGTTCGGCCCGAATGGCCTGTACGTGCTGAGCAGCGGCAGGAACGAGCTGTTGCGTTTCAACGCGGGCTTGCAGTAACGCGTGGCATAGTGTTTGCTCTTATGAATAAGTAATTACTGCGAGCGACGGAACACAAGCATAGCTTTTGCTCTGTCAACGAAGGAGAGCAAGCATATGGACGAGAACAAAGAACGCGCCAAGGGCAAGCTGGATGAGGTCGTCGGTAACGTGAAGCAGGGTCTCGGCAATCTGACCGGCAACGAGCGGCTAGAGGCCGAGGGCCGCGCGCAGGAGTTGGGCGGCGAGAGCCGGCAAGATGCTGCTAAGACGGTCGGCACCGTAAAGGGTATGGCCGAGGAAGCCAAGGGCAACCTCAAGCAAGGCGTCGGTGAGCTGTTCGACAACGAGCAGATGCAGGCCGAGGGCAAGGCCGAGGAGCTCAAGGGCGAAGGCCGCCAGCGCTTCAACCAGTAGTCCGTATCTATAAACAAACACGGGTCGATCCTCAGGGATCGGCCCGTGTTTGTTTTGTGGCTAAAAAGCTTGGTCGATCAGGCAGGCTCACCATCGGTCAATGAGCCAAGCTGTGGCTGCTCATCCCGGCGCGGCAGCGACCAACTGGGAGCCATCAGGGCGAAGCCGATAAAGATCAGCAGCGTTAGCACCGACCACAGCCGCGCAGTTCCCTCGATGAAATAGAAGAGGGTGTTCGCGCGATCCACGCCGCCCGTGTCGTAGTGGAGATAATACAGATACACGTAGTACAGATTGATCGTGTGCAGCGCTGTGGTCGCCACGTAGAGCAAGAACGGCACATTCAGCACGCCACGGATCGCGCTAAACGCTCGCCCGCTGTGGTTGCGCAGGTAGTACATAAAGGCGAAGATGATCAGGAACGGCAGCACCGGGTACAGGTAGCGCTCGTGCATGCGGGTGGTGACCATCACCGGCAAAAAGGTGAAATAGGTGCTGAAGAAAAAGACTGTCAGCGCGTCGTTGGTCGCGCGCCGAAGCTGGCGAATCATCAGCGCCACGCCGTATACGATGCCAATGATGTAGAGCAGCATGCCCACGAGTCGTGGCGTTAGGCCCGCGCCGAGTGGCACCGTATCGTCTTGCCAGAAGCCGTAGATGCCCCACAGGTTGTAGGTAAAGAGCGAAGTGTACGGGTAAGTCTCGATCGACTTGTTGAGCAGTGTGTACAGCCGTCCAAAGGCGTTGAAGCCCAGGAAGGGAAACAGGACGCTGTAGGCCATGACGATGGCGATTGCGCCGGCGATCAGCCAACGCCTCACAGGATAGCGCATCAGCACCAGCACGGCGATCGCCGGCGCGAGGCTGATCGCCTGGGGCTTGATCAGAAAGGCCACGATGTAGCTCACGCCCGCGCCCTCTAGCTTGCCTTGCAGTAGCAGCAACATGGTCAGCAGCATAAAAAAGGTGAACGTGGCATCGATCTGGCCCCAGATCGCGGAGTTGAGGATGATCGCCGGGTTCAAGATGTAGGCCGCTCCCGCCACGATTGCCAGGCTCAGGCGGCTACGCGACGTGGCCGATGTGTCGGCAGGTTGATCGACTGGCTGCGGCTGATCGTCGAAGACGCGCTGGACCGTGAAGAAGATCAGCGCGGTCGTGGCAAGATCGAAGAGGACGGGCGGCAGGCGATACAAAAAGTGGTAGGTGCCGACGTCGGCGCTGGCGAAGAAGGCGTTTTTGATCGCCGCTGTCAGCCTCATCACATACACATAGCCGGGCGCGGAGTCTGAGAAGAGCGTATCGGTGTAGAAGCCGGACGGCCCGGCGCGCAGCACATGCTCACCCCAGGCGATCCAGTCGTTCATATCGATCGGGAAGGGCGGCCAACGCATGGACCACAGCCGGACCGCGAAGCCAACGATAAGGATTAGCGCCAGGACGCCGTAGTTGGCGCGGCTGCCAGTCGTCTCTCTCATGCTTTCATCCTGTCTCACAAAGATCTTAACAGCGCGGCGCTGAACCAGCGTTGCCCGTATGCTACACGGCGGCGCGGATTAACACAAGCGAGACATGCTGCACGCCGAGATTCGGCTAGTCGTCCTGGCGCGGGCGGCTGCGGCCCGATTTGATCGCCGCGCGATGGCGTTTGCTGGTCAGCCGCTCGATCTTGCTGGCGCGGCTCGGGCGGGTTGCGTGGCGCTCTTTGGGCACGATCGCTGCCTGAGCCAGCCGTGCCGCCAGTCGCTCAAGCGCTACGCGACGATTGGCCGCCTGCGAGCGGCGCTCGGTCGCGGTGACGACGATGCCGCTGGGCAGATGGCGCAGCCGCACGCCGGTCGCCACGCGATTGCGGTGCTGGCCGCCGGGACCACCTGCCGTGAAAAATTCCAGCTCGCACTCTCCCTCAAGCGCCGCTAGATCTTCAGATGCGTTACTCATAACACTTGCTCACAAAAAACTA
>JAFAYS010000448.1 GCA_019240175.1 Chloroflexota bacterium
GCGCTTGAGAAACCTCAAACGTGACGGCGATCATACTCGATCAGTCGCTATTCTTCAAGAGGAATAGCCCGCTTCTTGCATAAGAGTTTTTTATAGTAGTCCCTGAGTTGACCTCAGCGGCAGTAATTGAATCGGCGCTTAATTGGGGGAAATTTTGGATAAGTTTTCCCCACCGTTGTGGATAACTTTACTGGCTTTGATTAAGCAATTGCTAAATATGGCTTTACAAGCGCTTAATCTTTGTCCACAGACGACGAAAGTAATCCACGGTTTATCCCCAGCTATGTGGATAATCTGCCAGGCCTGTGGAAAAAGATTGCCACAAACTCAAGATTACGAGATCGTGACTCTCTGTGTTTACCATAAATATTTGCGATATAACAGGCGAAAACAAAGCGAGACCGCGACTACCAGGTTAGCACAAGCGTGCCGCTGGCAGCCGCGCTAAGATCGAGGTAGCGGCTTTCGCGGATCGGGATAATGGCATACTCGTGCGGCTGTCCATCCAAGGTTGCCTGTATTCTGCCCGGCGCGTCCTTGGGCAGCAGCAGATGCAGATCGACACGCTCGCCGCTGCCGGTCCAGGTCAGACGCAAACCATTAGGCAGCCGCTCCCAACGATAGGCCACGTAGCCATCCGACGCGCCGTAGCGCACAATCACGCTCGCCGTGTCGACCTCACGCACACCGGTCCAGCGCGGCGCGATCGTGGCCTGTGAGAAGCGCGTGCCGTCGTCGCGGATGCCCGCCGCGCCTTCGATCAGCGCCGCCAACATCGCCGACGATCCCCAGCCATCGGTCGGAATCGTCTCCGCGCCGGAGATGCCCGGCTGTCCGATCGGGTGGTACCACAGGTAGGAAGCGTTAGTGCCCGCGATCAGGCTGTAGTAGCGCTGCAAAATATCGAAGCCGTAGTCCTCATAGCCGTGGCTAAACGCGCCGCGCGCCAGCTCACCACCCACCAGCGGCATGATCCCGCCGTTGACGTACTCGCCGGGATTGTGGCCTTTGGCATTTTCGGGCATACTCGTTACGCCGGACGGAAACGGCGGATCGATCGAGTACCACTCGGCAAACGCTTGATCCGGCGACCTGCGACGGCTCTGGTACTCCGTGATGATCGCCTCGGCCTGCTCGGCTGTGAGCACCTGGCGGTTAAGCGCGTAGGTGTTGGAGAGCGACAGCTGCTGCGCCTCGTCCACGGGCACCTCGACCGGCGTGAGATGCACCATGTGGCGATAGAACTTGCCGTTCCAGGCCAGCGCGTTGAGCCGCTCGATCAGGCCGCGTGACTCGGCACGCCAGTGGGCTGCGCGCTCGGCATTGCCCAGATGATCGTACATGCGCGCCAGCAGATCCATCGCCTGGGCGTAGCCGGTGTTATCGCCATGAAAGATCGACCACTTGGTCTGCTCGTCGATCCAGTGGCGCGGTGCGATATTGCCGTCGGGCGAGGTGGTGGGCGGTCCGATCTCGAAGTCCCAGGTATCAATCGTGAAGGGCCGCTTGACCAGACGATTGGTTGCATCCCAGCGCTGCGGGTCGCTCGTGGCGTAGCTCAGGCCGCGCTCCATCGCCTCCACCTGCTGCCGCAGCCAGTCGTCGTCGCCGGTCGCCTGCCACGCGCGGTACACGCCCTCGACGAACAGATACTCTAGATCGGCCTCGACCTCCTTGCGACCGTTGACCGGCCCGAAGTCGAAGCTGCCGAGATAATCGTCGAACGCGCCGTTGGGCCGCTGCAAGCGCCGGAACTGATCGAGCAGGCTGATCATGTCCTGCTCCCAGTAGGCGTAGCCCTTGCCCTGATGCACATGGTCGCGCAGCCAAAGCAAGCTGTTGTCGGGCGAGCGATAGCCGCGCACCTTTTGACCGTCAAAAGTGTACTCTGAAACGTCCTGATCCATGAAAGCCTTGACGCGCGGCACCATCTCGTCAAAGCGCGGCTGGCCCGTCGCGATCGTGGTGGTGGCGTCCAGCGTGTACACGTTCGTGCTCACACCGGCAATCTTGCCGTCGATCAGGATCGTCGCGCCCTGAGCGCCGAGCACACCACGGGCCACATGCTGAACTTCGGTCTGGCTGCCGCTGAGCGTGACGCTGTCGGTCCAGAACTGGCCGCGCTGATCGGCCCAAAAGATCGCCGCCGTGCCGCTGATGGCCTGGCTTTCCAGCAGCGCGCGCACAGTTTGCAGCGGCGGCACGGTTTGATCGATCGGCTTGATCGTGGCGCGTTGCTCTGACGGCAGCGCGTTTGCGCCGCGCAGAACCTCGTGCGCCGGTAGCCGCGACAGGGCCTCGTCGCCGGAAACACCGCCGAGATCCCCAAGCTTGATCGTGCCGCTGGCGTCTAGCTCAAGCCGCGCATGCTCGAAGTATTGCACCTCGACGCCGTCGACCCACAGCTGCTCGGTCAGCGGCAGGCCAAACGCTTGCGCGCCGTCGTGCTGCTGCCAGAAATCGCGAAACGCGCCGCGCAGCGTGTGGCCGTTGGCAAAGCCCAGCGCGTCGGGCCTGGGCGTGGGCGGCTCAACCGTCGGCGTGGGCGTGCTGGTGATCGGCGTGACCGAGCAGCCGACCAGCAGGCTGAGCAGAGCAAGCAGCGCGGCCAACCGCCGGATCAGTAATACCATTTGCCGTGCGGCACCAGCGCGTCGAGGTTGCGCAGCGAGCCTTTGATCGCGTCGAGATTGATGCCGGGGCCGGGCTTGACCGCGATCGTCTGCACCCAGAAGCTTTCGTCGATGATCTCGATCGGCACCAGGCCGGCCTTCTCGGTGTACAGGCGGATCTCTTCGGCGGTGCAGAATTGGTTGCGATGCGCGGGCTTGACCCGCTTTTCGCGGTGGTGATCCAGCTCCCACATAAAGCGATCCCAGCCCTCGGGATGCAGCAGATTCCAGGTATCGAAGTAGACCAGGCCGCCGGGAACCAGCACGCGCGCGATCTCTTTCAGATAAAGGAACATGTCCTCTTTGTCCATGTGGAACAGCACCAGATGCGAGTAGGCGCGATCCATGCTGCTATCGCGCAGCGGCAGCGCGGCCCGATCCAGCTCATGAAACTGCACATTCGGCAGGTGCGCCGTGCGGCCACGCGCGATCTTGATGATCGACGAGGAAATATCTACGCCGTGCCAATGGCCCACGCGCGGCGCAAGCTCACGGCCAACCCGCGCCACGCCACAGCCGATCTCCATCACGCGATGATTCGGCTCGATCGCCAGCGCATCAACGAGGCGCTGGGCCATCTCGCCGCCTGTGCGCTGCAGCGTGGCCTCGTCGGGCGAGCCGTTCATCATGGTAAAAGTCCAGCCGGCATCCTTGCCGACGGCTTCCCAGGCCTGCTTGTAGCCTTTATTTTTACGCGCCGTCTCGGCGGCATAGATGCGCAGCGCGCGGATCGGATGTCGCCAGTAGCGGCCTTCGATAAACGCCCGCACCATCTTTTGGTTGATCACTGTCATCGATACCTCATGTACAATTAATCGGGCAAAATTGTACCATGCTCCCGACAAGCGACTGATCATCATAGGTTCCACACATGCTGCTAACCTTATTTATGGCGCTGCTCTTTCTGGTAGCCGGGCAGCTCTTGTTCGCCCTGAGTCTGCCAGCTGCTGCTGGCTTTGCGGTGCCGCTCGGCGTGGCGCTGCACCTGCTGGGCGGCGGCCTCGCCTGGCACAGCTTCCGTCGCGAAACCTCCGCCGAGACCGAGGCTGCATCGTCGCGCCGTGCCCAGCTGCTGGCGATCGTGGCGGTCGTCGGGCTGGCTGGCCTGCTACGCTTCGTCTGGCTGGAAACGTTGCCGTATCGCATCGACGGTGATGCCGCCGCGTTTGCCGCCTCCGCCGCCAATTTTTTGCGGCCCAATCCGCCGTCGCTGCTCGATACGGGCTGGCAATCGCACACCAACGTGTATCTGTTTCTGGAATCGCTGTCGCTGCGGCTCTTCGGCCACACCGCGTTTGGCCTGCGCTTCTTTAGCGCGCTGGGCGGCACACTGAGCGTCCTGGCGATCTTCGCGCTGGGCCGCTCGCTGTGGAATTTCTGGGTCGGCTTCTGGGCCGCGCTGATCACGGCGGTGCTGCCGTTCCATCTGGTCTTTTCGCGCGTCGGCACCGAGGTGATCCACGTGACCTGGCTGCTGCCGCTGGCGATCTTGAGCATCTGGCAGGGCTGGCGCAAAAACGACTGGCGCTGGTTCTTGCTGGGCGGCCTAGCGACTGGACTCAGCCAATATTTTTATCCCGGCGCGCGGCTGATCCCGATCCTGGCGGTGGCCCAAATCGGCCTGCTGACGCTCTTTCCGCCTGAGGGCCAGCGCTCCTGGCGGCGCGGTGGCTGGGGCCTGCTCTGGCTGGTCGTCGGCGCGCTGGCGATCTACGGGCCGATGATTCCCTACTTCATCCGCAAGCCCGAGGTGTATAGCGCGCGTATCTCGATCGTGAGCATCTTCTCGTCGGGCTGGCTGGATCGGCAATTGGAGCAGTCTCCGTGGTGGCTTGTGCTGATCAATCAGCTGCGCAACGCGTATCTGCCCTTTTTAATGCCGCTCAAAGGCCCGGCGATCTGGTACGTCTGGCCGCAGTATCTCGGCCCGTTCGACGCGGCCCTGTTTGTGCTGGGCATGTTCGGCATATGGGCTGGGCGGCAGACGCCGCGCTGGCTCAAGCTGTTTCTGGCGCTCTACCTGCTGCTGGGCATGTTTCTGGCCGGCGTGCTCACGATCGACACGCCGATGCCGAGCCGCTACGTGATCTTTCTGCCGGCAGTCACGCTCTGCGCCGGCTACGCGCTGGACCGTTTGATCCGCGCGCTGCGACAGCCTGCTGCTCAACGGGCGCTCAAGCTAAGCCTGGCGACTGGCCTGGTTTGTCTGTATCTGGGCATCAATCTGTCGACCTATCTCCGCCACGACACCGAGGCGATCTGGGAGATCGATTACACCGGCCAGATGGCGACCTACGCCGCGCGCTACCTGCAAGCGCTGCCCGATCAAGACTTCGAGATCTTTTTCCTGAAAACCGATCTGATGTACTACGAGGCCAGTCCGGTACTAGCGTTTCTGACCAACAAGCCAGGCAACAATATTCAGAAAGAGTTCGACTGCAACGTCGTCGCCAATGTCGTGCGCAAGCCACACACGGTGTTTATTGCGCCCGAGGAGCGGCTCGACGAGCTGCGCGAGATGAGCAAGCGGCTGTCGATGTCCAAGCTTGAGGTGCTGAGCACACCACAGGATAAGCCGATCGTCGGGGTGCTGGAAGTGTGGCAGCCGGCCCAGAACGCGCCGCTCTGCCTTTCGCCTGCCGAAGATTAACGCCTTCTTGGTGGATCGGTTGGATCGTTGCCTGATCTTGGCTTGTGGTGAATCAATCTGTAAGTGCGTCCTGGACATCGTCGGAATAAAGGGGTGAGGTCATGGCAGATCGGAGACAGCTTGAAATATTGATGCGCGGTGTGGCAGCGTGGAATGCGTGGCGGGAAGAGAATCCTAGCGCGCAAGTGGATCTGCGAGGAGCTAACCTTCAGGGAGCCGACCTGCGCGGGGCATACCTGCACATGATCAACCTCCAAGCAGCCAATCTCCAGGGAGCTAATCTCTCGGGTGTGCTCCTCCTCAAGACTGACCTTCGCGGAGCCAATCTGCGCGGAGCCAACCTTCAGAAGGCCGACCTTCAGGGAACCGACTTACGCAGAGCCAACCTTCAAGGAACCAACCTGCAACAGGCCATGCTCAACCGGGCCGATCTACGCGGAGCCGACCTGCTACAGGCAGATCTCGATC
>JAFAYS010000514.1 GCA_019240175.1 Chloroflexota bacterium
CCATAGCCTGAACATCATGTAGCGCCGTTTGGATCGACGCGATAAGAAAGTCCTCAATCTTGAGAATCGGAATACGAATGATCTCCACGTAACCTCCATGCGTCGCCGTGTTCAGGCAGCGAGTGTTATGCGCGCAAGACTCAGGCAAGAAGTGTGGCTGATAGCTTGAACGCACATATTATACGAACCTGAGCAGAGCACCGCAAATAGTCCGTTGCTCCCTTGCCCGCCTATGACTCGTGGCAGCGAAGCTCTAGCACGATCTCCGCGCGCCCGCGCACGATCCAAGCTCAGGCAGCGCCGGCATCCGGCTCACCCGCGCCGCCCGGCTCCTGGTCTGTGTCTTCCGCAGGATACCGCCAGGCCAGCCGCTCACCGATCTTGGCCTCGAAACCGTACTGCGTAGGGTAGTAGTACCGGCGTCCCGTCAGATTAGCCGGCAGATGTTCCTGCGCGACCTGGGCGTTGGCATGATCATGCGCGTACTGGTAGCCTTTGCCGTAGTCCAGGCTTTTCATCAACCCTGTTACCGCGTTGCGCAGATGCAGCGGCACCGGCTCGTTGCGCGTGGCCTCGACATCGCTCAGCACGCCGCCGTATGCGCGGTAGACCGAATTGCTCTTAGGAGCCTGGCACAGATACACCACCGCCTGCGCCAGCGCCAGCTCGCCCTCGGGCTGTCCGAGGAAATGCACGGCCTGCTGCGCCGCGATACACTGGGGCAGCGCGCCGGGATCGGCCAGCCCGATGTCCTCGACGGCCATACGCACCACGCGCCGCGCAACATACAGCGGATCTTCGCCGCCCTGGAGCATGCGGCCAAGCCAGTAGAGCGCGCCGTCGGGATCGCTGTCGCGCACGGATTTATGCAGCGCCGAGATCGCATCGTAGTGCAACTCGCCGGATTTGTCGTACTGCGCGTGCCGTCGCTGGTACGCCTCAACAATTGCGTCGGAGTGTAGCACACGTTGGCCATACATGCCGGGAACCGCTGCCAGTGCGGCAACTTCCAGCGCATTGAGCGCGGCGCGGGCATCGCCGTTGGCCAGGTTGATCAGCAGCGCTCGCGCGTCGGTGTCCAGCAGCACCTTCAGATCGCCCAGGCCTCGCTCGACATCGGCCAGCGCGCGATCGATGATCGTGCCGATCGCCTCGTCGCTGAGCGCCTCTAGCGTGATCACGCGGCAGCGCGACAGCAGCGCGCCGTTGACCTCGAACGAGGGATTTTCGGTGGTTGCGCCGATCAGAATTAGCGTGCCGTCCTCGACATAGGGCAGGATCGCGTCCTGCTGGGCTTTATTCCAGCGATGGATCTCGTCGACAAAGAGCACTGTGCGCTCGCCGTACATGCCCTGGCGCTGCTGGGCCTCTTTGACCACTTTGCGCAGCTCGGCCACTCCGGAGCTGACAGCGGTCAGCTGCTCGAAGTGCGCACTGCTCGCGCCCGCCAGCAGCCGCGCCAGCGTGGTCTTGCCGGTGCCGGGCGGCCCCCACAGAATCATCGAGAAGAGCGCTCCCCGCTCAAGCGCCCGCTGCAGCAAACGTCCGGAGCCCGCGACGCGCTCCTGGCCAACGAACTCGTCAAGGCTGCGCGGTCGCATGCGTGCCGGCAGCGGCGCACTATTCGACTGCTCAGACTGAGCCGCGTGATCGAACAGATCCATAATGCTTACGCTCTTTCAACCAATTCGCCGTAAAAGCGAATGTCAGCATACGTGTTTCAAGCTAATGATAAGCCAAAGGGGCGTATGTGCAATACGCCCCTAAATCTGATTCGTAAACTCTGCCGGCTGGAAACACAACCGGTATGATCGCAATCATCGCCGATCGGAATCGCTTTGGCGCAGGTATTCGCGCTCAGAGCGAGCCGATCGGGCTGACGGGAAGCATAACATAGAAGGAAGTTCCCTGCCCTGGCGCACTTTCAAGCCAGATATGCCCGCCATGACGCACCACGATCTCGCGGCTCAAATACACGCCGAGGCCCAGGCCGCTGGTGGCAGTGGCGGTATTCGCCCGGTAGTAGCGATCGAAGACCTTGGCCTGAATCTCGGGCGACATGCCCACGCCCTCGTCACGCACAGCTACGACGACGCATGTTTCGTCGCTCATGCCACGCAACAGGCTCTGCTCGTTGGCGCAGCGCTCGACCCACAGCTCGACCGTGATCCGCGTATGCGCCGCACTGTAGCGTGCCGCGTTCGAAAGCAGATTGGTAAATACCTGCTGAACGCGCAGCTGATCGCAGATGATCTCAAGCTTGGACGGGCCGTTGAACACAAAATTGTGGTTGGCATCGCCGAGGCTGATGCGCTCGACGCTGGCCTCGATCAAACCAACCAGATCGACGCGCGTCAGATGCAGCTCTAGCTGACCCGAGTCCAGGCGCGACACATTCAGTAGGTTGTCGACCAGCTGCACCAGATGCTCGATCTGCCGCGACAGCATCATGATGCCTTTACGGTCGCGCTCGGTGCCGTTGGCATCTTGCAGGATCCGACGCACCAGCAGATCGGTGTAGCCCTTGACCGCCGCCAGCGGCGCGCGCAACTCATGCGCCGCCACGGCCACAAACTCGTCGCGCACAGCATCGTGGCGCTTGTACTCGGTCACATCGCGGATCACCACCACCGCGCCGTCGATCGAGCCGTCGTCGGCCAGCAGCGGCGCGCCCGAACAGCTGATGAAAAGCTGCACATCGATGCCGACGCTGATCATAACATCGTAGTTCTGGTACACGTCGCCGCGCAGACAGCGGGCAAATGGCGTCTCCTCGGTGCTTACGGCCTGGCCATCCAGC
>JAFAYS010000557.1 GCA_019240175.1 Chloroflexota bacterium
TTTTGCGCTACGCGAGACGAAACATTATTAAGTAGTACAAGTCTTTTGAACCGTTTCAAAAGAGATTTTAGAACAAGCCAGTCTACGATCGTAGAATGCGCGACGGCATTATCTGCGATCGAGCTGGTGATGGTTGAAGTTGGTTAGGCTAAAAACCGCGCTTAAGGCTTTGGATGGCTATAAAGCTGCGTTTGATTTATGAAGCTGCTACCAGAATAAAAAGCATCATCGCTTTACTATCACCTAATAACAGGACCCGTTCAGTGAGAAAGATTGGAGGCGATGCACGTCGATCGGATTATCTTTTGGTCAAGTTTGAACTGTTTCAAAATTATCACACCGGTGAACAATTGTCAACACTCAAAATTCCGCCGATTTTCGGGCATGTGAGTTAGAGCACCGAACAGATTCATTAATTCGTTCCAGCGTATTGCAATACGCCTGGGCGTCGCAGCACGCCTGGACAAGTCAATATTGCTGCTCCTCGCTTCGGCTATACTAGGGGCATACGCGTGTGGTAGATCCTTCGCATTCGCTGTCCTCGGCGTGGCGCAACGCTGCCCCAGCGCAGATACGACGTGTGACGAAGTAATGCTGGACGCTGGCCCGCCGGCGACGGCGCAATGAAGGAGGAGGCAATGAACACAGAGATCAAGAGCTATCTCAGCGATATGGACGGCGTGCTGGTGCGTGGTAATATTCCGATCCCCGGCGCGGCTCAGTTTATCGAGCAGCTAGTTGCCGCTGGACATCCCTTCCTGATCCTCACCAATAACTCGATGTACACTCAGCGCGATCTTCAGCTACGCCTGAGCCAGATTGGCCTGCCGGTGCCCGCCGAGCATATCTACACCTCTGCGCTGGCGACCGCGCAGTTTCTGCACTCGCAGCGGCCCGGCGGCACAGCCTACGTGATCGGCGAGGCTGGGCTGACGACGGCGCTGCACGAGGTCGGCTATCTGCTCACGGATCATAATCCCGACTACGTGGTGGTCGGCGAGACGACGGCGTACTCGTTCGAGCATATCACGCGCGCGGTGCGGCTGGTCGCGGGCGGTGCGCGCTTTATCGCCACCAATCGCGATGTGAACGGCCCCAGCAGCACTGGCATCGTCCCGGCAACCGGCGCGATCGCGGCGCTGATCGCCACTGCTACCGGCATCCAGCCGTATTTCATCGGCAAGCCCAATCCGCTAATGATGCGCACCGCGCTCAACACGATCGACGCCCACTCCGAGTCTTCGCTGATGATCGGCGATAACATGGAGACCGATATTATTGCCGGCATGGAGAGCGGCATGGAGACGGTGCTGGTGCTGACCGGCGTGACGCAGCGCGCGGATGTCGAGCGCTACTCGTTCCGTCCCACGCGGATCGTTGATTCGATCGCGGATGTGTTGGCCTGATCTTCTACCGGCAGCCGGCAGATCAGCGGCGCTCGATCAGATAGACCATCGCCGGCTGGCCCAGGATCTGTACGCGATACGTGGTTTGCTTGGCGAGATCGCGGGTGCGGCGCAGGGCCTCGTCAAATGTGCGCATGTCGCTGGTTAGCACGGCCAGCCGCGATTTTGGCTGGAGCACACGGGTCATCTCGCGCAGAAAGGCCGGATACAGCACACGATTCTCCTGGGTCGTGCCGATCTGCCTGCCAAAGGGCAAATTGACTCCGGCGGCGCTGATCGAGCCCGCGTCGAGCGGTAGCTGCGTGGCATCCCACTTCTGCACGCGGATCGGCTTGTAGCGTGGCCCAATGTTGCGCAGCGCCGCCGCGACGGCCTCGTCGCGAATGTCGCCGCCTTCCAGCGCGCGATATTGTCCCAGTTCGGCGCGCTCGATCAGCAGCGTGCCCGCGCCACACATCGGATCAAGAAACACATCGTCGGGCTGCGGCTCGGTGAGCCAGCACAATGCCGCCGCCGCCGAAGGCCGTAGCGAGGCCGACAGGTGCGCGACCTGATAGGGCCGGTGGCGCATTTGCTCATCGCTCAGACGCAGCGCCAGCAGCGCGCGGCCCGGCAGCAAGGTCAGCCAAAGCTCGATCGCATTGTCTTCGGCCAGCCGCCACTTGTGATCGCCGCGCATGCTAATGCCGCGCTCGACGGCGCGCTGCGCATCAACCCGGCGGTAGGCCGCACGCTCAATCTGGCGCGACACCACGCGAAATGAGAGCTTGCCGCCTATGCGGCGGTTGGGCCTGGCCTGACGTAAAAGATTGAGCCCTTGCTCAAAGTTCGGTGCCTGGTTGACCAGATATTCCAGGTGCTGTAGTCCTTCGCGTGAGGTCGGCAGATTGTCGATATCGGCTACGACCACAAACAGATCTTCAATTGTGCGCAGTTCCAGCGCGTCATCTACGTCCGAGCTATGCCGAAACAGCAGCATGCCGTTTTTATCGCCAACGCTGTAGGTGCTGTCGATCTTCACCCTGTCGAGTTGCTGCTGGGCTTCTTCGACGGCGATCGCCTCAAAGCCGGGCTGAGTATGCGCGAGATACAAAGGTCGGGCAGGCTTCACACGAGCTCCTTATACAGAACAAAAAAACAAAAGAACAAAGGAACAAAGGAGAATCGTATGAACGCACATCAACCTTGTTCTTTGTTGCTCATCTGCTAGAAGTGTACCAGGCGCGACCTGACCGCGTGTTAGCGCAAGAAGATCAGAAAACGTGGAGCCGGTCATTCAACCAGCTCCACACGTGTTGGCATAGAAGCGTATCTGGCTAGTAGTTATGCGCCGATCTGCCGCGATGTCAGTCCGCGCGCCTGATCGATCTCGGCCAGCTCTTCGGGCGTTAGGCGAAAATCCGCCGCGCCGACGGTGCCTTCGATCTGGCTGGGCCGGCGCGCCCCAACGATCGCACCCGTGACCGCAGGATGACGCAGCGTCCAGGCGACGGCAACTTCGCCGGGCGATCGTCCATGTCGTTCGCCGATCGCGCGCAGCACCTCGACCAGCTGTAGATTGCGAGTCAGCTGCGGCTCTTGAAACTCGCGATCGCCGCGTCGCCAATCGTCGTCGGGCATGTTCGCGATGCGTTCACGCGTCATCTTGCCGGTGAGCAGCCCGGACATCATCGGCGAGTACACGATCACGCCGATGCCCTGCTGCCGGCAAAACGGCAACAGCTCGTCCTCGACCTGCGGCTTGACCAGCGAGTAGGGCGGCTGTAGCGAGGCCACCGGCGCGATCGCCTCGATGCGACGCAGCTGCTCCACGCTAAAGTTCGACACGCCGATATGGCGCACTTTGCCCTCGCGCTGGAGCTCGGCCATCGTCGTCCAGGCTTCTTCGATCTCCTCGGCTGGGTCCGGCCAATGGATCTGATACAGATCGATCACATCGGTTTCCAGCCGCCGCAAGCTATTTTCGACCTCTTCGCGGACGGACTCCGCTGTCAGGCTGTTATAGATCGAGCGGTCTTCACGCCAGCGGATCGCGCACTTGGTGAAGATGTAGGGCCGCTCCGAGCGGCCTTTGAGCGCGCGGGCCACCACCTGCTCCGAGCGGCCCAGGCCATACGCCGGCGCTGTATCGATCCAGTTGATGCCAAGCTCAAGTGCCCGCTGTATCGCCGCGATCGACTCGCGATCGTCCTGCGAGCCCCAGCCGCCAGCCCACTCGCCGCCGCCGATCGCCCAAGCGCCGAAGCCAATCGGCGTGATCTGAAGATCGGTCTGTCCAAGCTGTCGCGTTTCCATCACTCTCTACTCCTGGCTGTCTACCACCAAAACCATCGTAAAACCTGCGCACAAGCGGTGCGCTGCCGCAGGCGCGTGTAAGCGGGCGTAGCTGAGCAGGTTTTGGGCCAGAGTAAGCATCTCAACCAGCCTCCGGATGAGCAAAAAAGAACAGGCGCGGCTGCGATTGGCATATCACTTGCTGCACGCCCCTCCTAAAGCTTAATCGGTATATCATGGCGAGAGGAAATCATGACCCAAACCTTTGGCTACCCCCGGCCTCAGCTTGAGCGCGCAGACTGGACCTGTCTCAACGGACAATGGGATTTTGCTCTTGATCCTGAGGCCAGCTGGATGGTGCCGGGCGACGTAACCTGGAACGCGCAGATTAATGTCCCGTTCGCGCCTGAGACGGCTGCCAGCGGCGTTGCCGATACCGGCTTCTATCTCGCGTGCTGGTATCGCCGCGCCTTCGATGCGCCGCAGCTCCAGCCTAACGAGCGCCTGATTCTGCACTTCGGCGCGGTGGATTACGCGGCGACAGTGTGGGTGAACGATCAGATTGTCGTGCGGCATGAAGGCGGCTACACGCCCTTCCAGGCGGATATCACGCGCTTTCTGCGGCCATCCGGCCCGCAGTCTGTGGTGGTGCGCGTCGAGGACGATCCCCACGATCTGGCGAAGCCGCGCGGCAAGCAGGATTGGCTGCTGGAGCCGCACTCGATCTGGTACCCGCGCACGACCGGCATCTGGCAGACCGTGTGGACGGAGCGTGTGCCGGCTACGGCGATTAAGAGCGTGCACTGGACCTCGAACCTGGCGCGCTGGGAGATTGGCCTCGACGCGACGTTCGATGGCGTCGTGCGCGATCCGCTGCGGCTGCGCGTCAAGCTCTCGGCCCATAACATGGTGCTGGCCGACGATACCTACAGCGTTGTCGGCGGCCAGGTGCATCGTCAGATCGCGCTCTCCGATCCCGGCATCGACGATTATCGCAACGAGCTGCTGTGGAGCCATATGCAGCCGACTTTGATCCAGGCCGAGCTTCAGCTGTGGGGCGGTCGCGGCGAGTTGATCGACGAGGTGCGCAGCTACACGGCTATTCGTGAGATCGCGCTGCAAGGCGATCGTTTTGTGCTCAACGGTCGTCCGACGCAGCTGCGGCTGGTGCTGGATCAGGGCTACTGGCCCGAGACCGGCATTACTGCGCCCGACGACGAGGCGTTGCGCCGCGACGTGGAGCTGGCCAAGGCGATGGGTTTCAACGGCGTGCGCAAGCACCAGAAGATCGAAGATCCGCGCTACCTCTACTGGGCCGACACGCTCGGCCTGCTGGTCTGGGAAGAAATGCCCAGCGCCTATCGCTTTACCAAGCAGTCGGTTGAGCGCTTGCAGCGCGAGTGGATCGCCGCGCTGGACCGCGATATGAGCCATCCCTGCATTATCGCCTGGGTGCCCTTCAACGAATCCTGGGGCGTGCCCAATCTGCCCGAGATCCGTGAGCAGCGCCACTATGTCCAGGCGCTGTATCACCTGACCAAAACCCTCGATCCGACGCGACCGGTGATCGGCAACGACGGCTGGGAAAGCGTGGCCACCGATATTGTCGGTATTCACGACTACGATGATCGACCCGAGCAGATTTCGGCGCGCTACCATGCGGAAAATGATATGAGCCGGATCTTTACCCGTGAGCGTCCCGGCGGTCGTTTATTGACGCTCGAAGGCCATACGCACGCCGACCAGCCGATTGTTTTGAGTGAGTTCGGCGGCATCGCGTTTTCCGACGATCCCAATGCCACCTGGGGCTACTCCCGCAGCGAGAGCGCGCAAACCTTCGCCGATCAGTACACGGCGCTGCTGGAAGCGGTGCGCTCGCTCAAGCTGCTAGCCGGCTTTTGCTACACGCAGTTCAGCGATACGTATCAGGAGAGCAACGGCCTGCTCTACGCCGATCGGCGGCCCAAATTCCCGCTTGAGCAGATTGCCCTGGCGACACGCGGCCCGCTCACCAAGCTCCAAGAGATGATGGAGCGCGACTGGCGCGAGCGCATGATGCGTGTGCAGCAGCGACAGGAGGCGGCGCATCAAGATCGCGCCGACGGCCATCCAGAGGTTGGATAAGGCTCCAATTCCACGGCGGCGCACATGCCGATGGGGCGTATTATTGTACGCCCCACGCTAACCTCAGTAAATTGTTGTGTCGCTGAGCAAGCAGTGCTGGTCTACGACTGGTCGCGACCACCGACCTCGCGGGCCTCGGCGCGCTCCTCGTAAAACTCTTCGATATGCTCATACACCTCGTCGGGGAAGCGCAGATCGCGATACACGTTGCAACTGGCGGGATCATCCACTGATGGGCAGATCGGGAAGTCCTGCTGCGCCTGCCACTCAAGAATTCGCTCGCGCTTGGGCGGGTTGTAGCCGCGATCCTGGACCTGCTGGACCAGCGTGCGTGCGTCGGTCTCGCCGTGGTCGGGCTGATTGCTGAGCAGCCGCACGAGTTCGCTCTCGTCCAGAAAGTGCCGCGCGATCATCGCAAAGGTCAGCCGCCCATAGTGGCCGATGTCGGTGCCGGCTTCTAGCGCGTCCATTAGATGCGCCATCATTGTTGAGTCGCGCAGATCGGTGCTGCGTGCGTCGTCGTTGGTCTGTGTATTTCGCTCCTGGCTCATCTCTCACTCCTTTTGCGTAGACCAAATGTTCTTATTTGCTATTGCAGATTGCGTGCCACGGGCCGAATCACTGATGCTCGCGCCGCTGCGCTAGAGCTTCGGGCTGGCTGCTCCCTGGCGTAGACGCAGAGTCTCGGCCTCAAGGATCTCCGTCGCTCTGGTGAGGAAATCGCCGATCAGCGCGCGCTCGGCCTCGCTGTAGCCATGGATCAGCTCGATCATCGCCTGGCCCATTGGCTGATACAGCGCCAGGATCGCTTGTTCGCGCTCGGGATTGTTGAGCAATTCCAGCACAACTCGGCGGCGGTCACGCGGATCTGGCACGCGACGCACTAGCTGAGCTTTTTCGAGCCGATCGATCACGCCGGTGATCGCGCCGGTTGTCAGCGCGACGCGCTCGGCTAGCTCACCGGCAGAGATCGGGCCGCTCTGGCGCAAAATCGTGTAGCACTTCACGTCGGTTGCGCTCACGCCGAGCCGGTCTGCGATTGCCGAGTGAAAGAGCACGGTTGCGGTGCTCAGCCGTGAGCCGATCAGATCGACCATCGAATCGATCGGCGCTCCTGGCTCATAATTGGGACTTGACTTGTCAGACATACTATCTTATACTCTGATTATCTTAGTGAGTAAGATAATCAATACGTGAGAAACATTGTAGCTAAAATTCTAATACCGAAGTGCAGCGCTGGCAAGCGATCGATTAGCGCCAGGAGTAAAGCATATGCAGAGTCAATCCACCTCATCTAACACGTCGAGCGACGAGGCCGCGATTCGCGATTTGTATCATCAGCTTATGGCGGGCTGGAATCGCGGTAGCGGTCAAGAATTTGCCGCGCCATTCACCGAGACCGCCGATTTCGTGGCCTTCGACGGCTCACGCTTCAAAGGACGCCAGGAGATCGCCCGCTCGCACCAGCCCCTCTTTGACACGCATCTCAAAGGCACGCAGCTGGTCGGCGACGTCACGAGCGTGCGCTGGTTGAGCCCCGATGTCGCGCTGATCCACGCGGTAGGCGGCACGGTCATGCGTGGAAAATCGGCTCCTACCGCCGAGCGCGACTCGATCCAAACGCTGGTTGCGATTAAATCCGGCGGCGAGTGGCACTTAGACGCCTTTCAAAACACGCGCGTCCGCCCGATTGGTCGCAGCACCGCCGGAACGCTGCTCTGGCTCGGCTTCGACTGGCTGTGGAAGCTGCTGCATCATATGCCAGCCGGATCATTGCGATCGGCTGCCAAGCACGGAGCATAACGTTATGAGCAAAACCAAAAAAGCCTTGATCATCGGCGGTGGCATTGCCGGACCTGTGGCCGCGATCGCGCTCAAGCGGGCGGGCATCGACGCCGAAGTCTACGAGGCACGCAGCGAGTCGATGGATCACAGCGGCGCGTTTCTCAATCTAGCGCCCAACGGCGTAAACGCGCTCAAGACGCTGGGCCTGGCCGAGCGTGTGGCGGCGGATGGCTTTCCCTCAAATGCGATGCTGTTTTTCAGCGGCAGCGGCAAGCAGCTCGGCCAGATGGATAGCACCACGGAAGAGCAGCGCTACGGCGCGTCGAATCTGATGTTGAAGCGCGGCCTGCTGCACAAGGCGCTGCGCGAGGCGGCCCAGGCCGAGAATGTGCCGCTCCACTTCGGCAAGCGTCTGGCGAACGTCACGGTCACAGCAGCCCACGAGGTGATCGCCCACTTCGAGGACGGCTCGACCGCTCACGGCGATCTGCTGATCGGCGGCGATGGCCTGCACTCACGCACGCGCCAGATTGTGCTGCCGAGCGCGCCGCAGCCGCAGTACACCGGCTTGATCGACTGTGGCGGCTTTGGCCACTGCCCGTCAGTCGCTCCCGGCGCGCAGCACATGATCTTCGGTAAGCGTGCGTTCTTTGGCTACATCGCACGGCCTGACGGCGAGGTGTACTGGTTTAGCAATGTCGCCCAGGCCAAGGAGCCCACGCGCGACGAGCTGCGATCGATCCGCGATGACGAGTGGAAGGCGCGGCTGCTGGCGCTGCACAAGGACGATCCCGCGCCGGTGCTCGACATCATCCGCTCGACAAACGACAGCCTCGGCAAGTGGGGAACCTATGACATACCGTTCCTGCCGACCTGGCACCACGGCCCGATCTGTCTGATCGGCGACGCCGCGCACGCCACTTCGCCGCATATCGGCCAGGGCGCGTCGCTGGCGCTGGAAGACGCCGTCGTGCTGGCGCAATGCCTCCGCGATCTGCCGAGTGTGGAGCAGGCCTTTGCCGCCTTCGAGCGACTACGCAAACCACGCGTGGAAACGCTGATCAAGCAGGCGCGGCGCATGGGCAACCGCAAAACGCCGCATCCATTGGTGGCCTGGTTCCGCGATCTCCTGCTGCCGTTCTTTCTCAAGGGCGGCACCTCGCAGCTCGCGCCGGTCTACTCGTATCGCCTCAACTGGAACGAAAAGATCGCCTAGTCGCCGCTCGACTAGACCGATAATCAAATATACTTGCTCCAATCTATGGAGCCCATAGGGTCGCAGGTGATGAGCTGCGGCCTTGTGCTGTTTCGAGCTTGTCCCTCCCGCATAACAGCATAGTAGCTGCGCCTAAACCGGATTTTGATTGACAGGATACGCCACGGTGTAGTAAGGTTTTTTTGCATCTCATCTGCATATCACCGCATCTCCCTCTAGCAAGTACATAAGTATTTACGACGCGATCCCCCCATCGCGCGAACGCTGCGATACGTGGCGGCTATTGCCGTACTGTCTGCACGTCGATCATCGTTTCTGCGCCTGAGAAGGAGAATCGAATGCGCTGGCTTGCTCTTCTGCTGATCTGTGGCTGTTTGCTGCTTAGCCCGGCTCGTACGGCATCTGCGGAGCCGCTTGAGTGTACATTGGCGCGGATTCCTGGGATCGGTCAGTTTATCATGCACACCAAGCCGCTTGATGTACAGCTCGACGGTAACACCATAAAGCTGCGTATTTGTGCGTCGAACAACCAAAGC
This sequence comes from Chloroflexota bacterium, assembly GCA_019240175.1. Classification (GTDB taxonomy): domain Bacteria; phylum Chloroflexota; class Chloroflexia; order Chloroflexales; family Kallotenuaceae; genus LB3-1. The sequence goes on from JAFAYS010000557.1 coordinate 9,342, forward strand.
GTTACTGCAAATACTATGTTGCAACAGCTAGGCGCGGCGCTGGTGAAGCTGCATGAGCACGCCGGCCTGAAGTTACGCGGTGACGATGATCGAACGATCGTGCTGGTGGAGACGGCAGAGCTGCACAGCCTCAACGCCGAAGGTCTGCTTTCCCCCGACGGTATCATCTATCTGCACCCGGAGACCTCAGATTGGGTGGTTGTGCATGAGGCAGCGCACTACTGGGCTAATCACCAAAGCTTTGCCGATCTTTGGCTGATCGAGGGTTACGCCGAGTATTTGACAAGTCTTGCGATGCAAGATCTCGGCAGCTCAGATGTTCCTGATCCACCCCAGCCAATCTGCGATCAAGTGCCGCTCATGGAGTGGAATTACGAGCCGCGCGCAACATCGCGCTGTGGCTACGACCTTGGCGCGGCGATCTTTCAAGCCGTGGAGGCGGAGATTGGCAGGGAGCAGCTGCAGACAGCGATGCGTAATCTGGATCAGCAATCGACACCGGCCACAAGCTTGGATCTGCTGCTGGCTCTGGAGCGAACCAGCGGCCACGATCTGACCGATTTGCTGAAACAGTCAGTCTTCTCGCCGACAAAGCATGCTGAGTTAGAACAGCGACAGCAAGCGTGGCAGAAGCTGCGCAGTGCTCACCAGCTGGCCGATCCACTAGGCGTGCGGCTGCCGCCCTACCTTGGCGACCAGATCGATGCGCTGGATT
>JAFAYS010001175.1 GCA_019240175.1 Chloroflexota bacterium
GGTAGGGCCGGCCAGTTGTGGGCACGCCGCGTCGCCAGATGATATCCTTGCCGCGCTGGACCGCCGTGGAAAAGACCTGATTTTCGAGGTAGCCGTGGTTGAGTCTGGCCTCGTCGGCCAGACGCAGCATCTCGCGCGCCTCCTTGAGATTACGCGCCAGCGGCTTCTCGCAGGCCACGCCCAGCAGTGGCCGCGCACGCTGCTTGTTCAGCTCGGCGATCGTGCGCATGGTTTCCAGCCGCACGTCGTTGGGTGCCAGCAGCCAGATCGCGTCGATCTCGTCGGAGCGCACCAGCTCTTCCAGCGATGAGAAGGCCACGCACGGCCCAAGATCCAGCTCGTTGGCCTGCTGCGCCAGCGCCTCGCGATTGGCCGCCGTCGGGCTGAACACGCCCGCCACCAGCGCGTTGCGCACGCCGAGCAGCGCTTGAAGGTGGAAGTGGGCAATAAAGCCGCTGCCAACCATGCCGATCCGCAGCCAGGCTTGAGATGAAGCCGAGGTCATCGTAATGCTCCTGGAAAGATTAAGCAGGCCCTTACCCGTTGCCTACAGGAAAACAAAGGAACAAACGAACAAGGGAACAAAGCATTTCGATTATCTCTTTTTGTTCTTTTGTGCGCCCAGAGGGCACCCGGTTCCCTTGTTCTTAGGTTCTAGGTTCTGGGTTCTAGGTTCTCGCTACTGCCGCAAACTCCGCTGCCGCCCGTAGGCCGAGAGCAGCAGCAGCAGCGTCGCGCCGTAAATGATCTGCCGCACCGACTCGGGCAGCTGAAGCGTGGTCAGCAGACTGGTTAGAACAGTGAGCACGAGCGCGCCGGCCATCGTACCCCAGTAGCTGCCGACGCCGCCCGCGATCAGCGTGCCGCCCACAACTACCGCCGCGATCGACGGCAGCGTGTAGGGCGAACCGAGGTTGAGAAACACGTTCTGCGTGTAACCAAGCAGAATAAACCCGCCCAGCGCCGCCAGCATGCCGCTCAGCGCATAGGTCAGCACCACGATCACAGGCACGCGCACGCCCGAAAGCCAGGCCGTGGTGCGATTCACGCCGATCGCGAAGAGCTGCTTGCCGTAGGGCGTGCGCTCAAGCAGCACCCACATGCCGACGCCGAGCAGCAGCCAGAGCACGACCACGCCAGGCACGCCGGCCACCAGATTGCCCGAAACAAGGCGATTCATGCTGGGGGCCGCCGAGCCGCTCAGCTGACCCTGCGTGATCACCAGGATCACACCCTGGATCACACCGGTCATGGCTAATGTCATCACCAGCGGCGGAATACGCAGCAGCGTGATGCCTAGCCCGTTGATCGCGCCAACGCCCAGGCCGACCAGCAGCGCGACGAGCAGCGCGGGCAGCACCAGCGCATCCTGGCCATTGACGATCCGCGAGACGACGATCGCGCCGAGCGTGACCACCGCGCCGACCGACAGATCGATGCCTTCGCCGCCGCTGATGATCACCAGCGTCTGGCCCGCCGCGATAATTGCTAGAAACGCCGCCAGCCGCAGAATATTGATCGCCAGGCCGGCGCTGAGAAAGCCCGGACGCAGCGCGCCGCCCAGCAGGAAAAGCCCCAGCGCCAGCAGCAGCGCGATCAGCACCGGATTCAGAGTAAAGCGCCTCATAGCTTGCGCCTCCGCACGAGCGCCGCCACGCCGGGACCGGCCAGCGCAAACATCACGACCAGGCTGTCGACCAGCGTCTGCCACCAGGTCGGCACGTTCGCGAACGAGATAATATTGCGGATCAGGCCCAGCACCAGCACGCCGATCAACGATCCGGCGATGCCGCCCTGTCCGCCGCTGAGTCGTGTGCCGCCCAGCACCACAGCCACCACCGCGCTCAAGGTGATCGGCTGGCTGGTCGACAGGCCGATCAGCGGATCGCCGGTGCCGGTGCCGAGCGCGAACGCAAAGCCGGCCAGCCCGGCCATCAGTCCCGAGATCGTGTAGCTCGCCAGCCGCACGCGCGCCACCGGCACGCCGCTGGCATACGCCGCCATTGGCTGCCCGCCGACCGCGTAGATGTAGCCGCCAAAGCGCGTCGA
>JAFAYS010000661.1 GCA_019240175.1 Chloroflexota bacterium
GTTATCGTCGCTGTAGTATACCATGAAGCGGCGCACTCGGCGCGATCCGGTTGCAGAGCAGCGCGCAACCACAGGCTTGACAGGCCCCAGGGCTGCGGGTATGCTCCTCATCGGTTTTTGCACGAGGAATATTGTGGAGATCGATACACCAACCGAGAGCTTAGCGAACACCAGGATCGATCCGGCCAGACCACGATCGATTCCCTGGCGACCACTGCTCTCGCTGCTCGGCACAATCGCGCTGACGATCGCGCTGGTGCTGCTGCCGCTCGACGTGGCCAGCTGGGGCGCGCTCGGCTATCTTGGCGCGTTTATGCTCACGCTGCTGTCGAGCGCGACGGTGCTGGTGCCCAGCGTGGCGCTTGGCGCGGCGCTCAAGTTCGGCGCGGCCAGCACGCTCAATCCGCTTCTCGTCGGGCTGGTCTCGGGCATCGCGGCGGGTCTGGGCGAGAGCACGGGCTACCTAGCCGGACGCAGCGGCGCTGAGCTGGCGCATATTCAAGATCGACCAGCCTACCGCCGGATCGCGGCGTGGGTTGAGCGCCGGGGCACGCTGACAGTCTTTGTGCTGGCGGCGATCCCGCTGCCGCTGATCGACCTGGCAGGCTTGGCAGCCGGCGCGATGGGCATGTCGTTTGTGCGCTTCGAGCTCGCCTGTCTGGCCGGCAAGATCACGCGCTTCGTGCCGGTTGCGCTGCTCGGGCACTGGCTGCGGCTTAACGGCTGGCTATAAGGAAAGAAGGCGGTTTATGCAAACCCTGCTGATCGCGACGACCAACCAGCATAAGTTTACCGAGTTCACCGCGCTGCTCAACGATCTGCCGTTCAAGCTCGTCAGCCTGAGCGATGTCGGCATCAGCGACGATGTCGAAGAGACCGGCGAAACGTTCAAGGCCAACGCCGAGCTCAAGGCCGAGGCTTACAGCCAGCGCAGCGGGCTGCTCACGCTCGCCGACGACTCAGGGCTAGAGATCGCGGCGCTCAACGGCGCTCCCGGTGTGTACTCCGCGCGCTACGGCGGCGTGACTGGTGCGGAGCAGCTCGCGCTGGTGCTGAAGCAGCTTGAAGGTCTGCCGTTTCATGAGCGTATGGCGCGCTTTGTATGTGTGATCGCGATTGCCGAGCCGGGCAAAGCGCTTCAGTTCGTGGAAGGAACAGTTCCCGGCGCGATCGAAACTGCGCCGAAAGGAACACATGGTTTTGGCTACGACCCGATCTTTTATCTGCTGGATCGCGGCGTGACAATGGCAGAACTGCCGCCTGAAGAAAAGAATCGCATCAGCCATCGCGCGCAAGCGGTAAAAAAAGCTCGAGCCGTATTACTGGAAATAGCCGCAAATAGTAACGCTTAGATACACTGACAGCAGTACGTTGACGCTCCTCATAGCTGAGGAGCGTTTTGCTTGCCGTAGCTTTGCGACCAAATAGAGGAGATAGGAGTACTCCGCGTTAACAAATTGAGAATATTATTAAAACTTTTTCACCATAGTAAGCCACATAGGAAGCTATAAAACAATCTGATTGGATAAATATACAATATGCATACAGATGTTGGCTTGAAATTATTGATAGTTGCTGTAGAATACAGGCAAGAAACAAACAGTAAGGATCATTTAGCTGCTTCGATGATCCTGAATCAGCTAGAATCAGTCCTTGTACCGTAGCACAAGGGAGGCTTGAAATGGCGAATATCCGAATCCTGACACCAGAGCAACTGGAAGAGCGCGAGCAAAGACCCAAAGGTCGCAGTGGACGAAGACGGAGCGAAGAGCGCACACGTATTATTGAAGAATATAAAGACGCGCTACGCGGTGTAGAACCCGGTTTCGGCGGTGATGTATCGCTCGGCGACGAAGAAGAGAAACGCACAGTGCGGCAGAACCTAAAAGCCGCCGCTCAAGAACTCAATATGTCGCTGGAGTTCCGTCCGATCAAAGATAAATCACGGATTCATTTCCGGGTGATCACACCGGAGCAAGCGCAAGCCAAGCCGAAGCGCGGCGGACGGCCACGAAAAAACCCGGCTCGCAACGCATAATCACCCGCCCAAGGAGCAAAATGACCGGCAGCGCTTGCTACGGTTCCGTAGCGACAGGCTACAACTCTTTTGAAAGCAGTAAAAGTGCCGGCGCGCCAAACGGCAGCCAGGCCAGCAGGCCGCGTCGTCGCCGCACCAGCGCGTAGCCGTGCCGCTCGTACAAGCGCCGGGCCGGAAGATTCGTCTCAATCACCTCAAGCAGCGCTGTCGTCTTACCCAGATCTTTTGCCCGGCAGTGCAGATATTCCAGAATGCTATCTGCCACGCCGCGACCACGCCAGGCTTTGGTGACCGTCACGCTGTAAATATAGGCCTCAGTCAGCTGAGGCCGGTATGGTGGCGGCTCGGTCATGGCCGCGCGTAGATCCAGCGCAATCGATGGACCAACGCCAAGCTCCTCGAACATGGCCTGCTCTTCCGCGCGATCGAAGCGCGGCGTTAGCTCCCAGGTCCGTAATCCAGCTACACCAACCGGCACATTCGCGCCGTCGACGGCTACGACGATCCCGTTGAGACGCCCCGGCAGAGCGTGAATGCGTTCGAGGAAGCGCCGACCGGCGCGCTGGCGGAGCATCCCGCCATACTCATGCCCAAATCCTTCGAGCAACAGATCCGCGATTGCCGGTACATCGGCACGTGTTGCTGGGCGAACCGCAAAGCCAGTGGTCAACCGCGCTCCTCCAACATTGCTGTATGAGATGTCGTCCCTGGAGAGGCAGGGAATCGTGCAAACGATCTCGTCGCGTGCAGTGTACGATTTAATGGGGACGATTGCAAAATACGGGCCGACATTTTGCGCATAGAAAACGATCAAGAAAGGCATACCGGTTGGTATGCCCTTCTTTTCAACGTGATTGGTTATGTAACGCAGCGCTTAGGAGCGACCGTCGAGGCCCCGCAGCAGCATCTCGGCCTCATCGGGCGCAAGACGGCCTTCGTGAACCATCCGCAAGATCGCCAGGCGCTCGGCATCGCGATTCGCGGGCTGGCTAGCGCTGGCCTGCTGCTCCGCTGGCTGCGCCTGCTCCGGCTGCTGCGCCTGCTCCTCGTGCTCCCGCTCGATACGCACGGTCTGGCCTGTGAACGGCGGCTGCGGTGGGCGCGGCGGCACCGGTCCACGCGCCGGCGGCACTGGTCCACGCGGCTGCGGCGGAACTTGCCGTCCACCAGGGCCTCGACCGCCCTGCTGCCACTGCTGCAACGCCTGCTCGACGGCCTCCTGCGCCCGAGCGATACCGCCGACGGCGGCGGCGCGCGCCTCACGCTTGATCCGCTCGATCTGCTCAGGATCAAAGCCGAAGTCGCCTTGCTGCCCATAGCCACGGCCTGGGCCGCCCCGGCCAGCCCGATAGCCACGCGCCGCGTCACGCAGGCTTTCTCGACCGGCGATGCGCACCTCGCGGGCAATGTCGCGGCCAAGATTGCTGAGATCGCGGGCCAGCGTGCGCCCCATCTCTTCCAGATCTTTGCCGAAGCCGCGCATGTCTTGGCCGAAGTCTTCCATCGTGCCGCGGAAATCCTGCCAGTCTGCCGAGCCTTCGCCGTGATGTCCGGCAAATCCGGTCGCCTGCTGCGGTGCCGAGCCGCCACGTACCCGCAGATCACCGCCGATCATCAGCTGTAGCTCGGAGCCGCCCTCGCCGAAAACCAGACGATGACGACCTGCCCCACGCCGCAGATTCCACTCCTCGCCGGCAGCGTTCACGTCGCCGCCGACGGTCGCCACCAGCGTGAGCTGCGCCGCATCCGATAGATCCAGCTTAACATCGCCGCCGACGATCGTGCGAATATTGCCTTCCAGGTTGCCGAGTGTCAGGTTGAGATCGCCGCCGATGTGGCCCAGCGATTCCAGGCGCTCGACCTGGCCGAGATTAGCATCGCCGCCGACGACGTGCAGGCTGAGCTGCGCCGCTCGACGGATTGTGAAGTCGCCGCCCACACGCCCAGCTTTGACGTGCTGATTGGCATCGGTTGTGTCGCCGTTGTGCTCGATCGTGGCATCGCCGCCGATCGACTCCAGATCGATCTGCGCGACATCTGCGACCCGCACATCGCCGCCGATGCCGTGCGCCGACAGCTTTGCCATCGCCCGTGCGCCCAGGTCACCGCCAACCGCACGCACCTCGACGTCGCCGCCGATGCCGTTTAGCTCAACCGATGCCTGGTGCGGCAGAGTGATTCGGAGATCCGAAGGGTAGCCAAGGATCGTGATGGTGTTGCCTTCCTGGCGCAGGTAGCGCTCCAGCGACTCATCGCCGTCGGTCTCGACCTCGATCGTGGCGTGATCGTGGCCGGTGACCCGCACATCGCCGCCGCCGCCAAAAACCCGCAGCTGCATGTCGGGTTGAACTTCTAAGTGAAACGTTGCCATTATCATATCCTCCTGGTTATGCAATTGTGAGCTCCAACCGTTCCTCATGAGCGGGATCGACCCACTCAAGCCGGGCTATGCCGTGCTGCTCAGCCTGCGCAGTCAGCGCCTCGATCGAGCTGTCGGGCGGCAGCAGCTGCGCGCCTAGCCGCTGCGCCACGCTGACCAGACTGACCGGCAGCATAAGCAAAACTTTGATCTGTCCGTTGGTAACATCCACAATGCGCAGCCGCAGCGTGCGGGCTCGTGGGCTCGGGTGCGAAGTGCGGCTGATCTGCGGCGTTCCGTGCGTCATATGCCAACTCCGTGCGAGCGAACCCGCGCTACTCCTGGCCCGACGATTGGTTGCGACCGGCCTTGAGCGCTTGCAGCGCTTCTTCCGGGCTCAGCTCGCCGCGGCCCAGCTGCTCAAGCAGGCTGAGATTGGGGCGCTCAGCCGCAGCCGGCGGCGTTGTGGTTTCTTGAAAGCCCATCGCGGCGGCCAGCTCGTCCATGCGGTTGCGTACAGTGTTGTAGTGGACGCCGAGATCAGTGGCGACGCGGTTCATGTTGCCGCGATTCTTGACCAGTAGCGAGATCAACTGTAGCTGCTCGCCGGTCAGGCTTTTGAGCAGGCCCAGCTCGAACTCGCCTTCGACCGCGCCGTGACAGTTGGTGCAGTCCAGCCGCGTGGCGATCAGTTCGCCGCTACAGATCGGGCAGCGCGTCAAAATTGGGTAGGTCATCTTGATCTCCTCGGTTTTGCGCCTCATACGAGGCTCGCTATCATTCTTCCTCAATCGTCTGTCACAATATTACATCTTAAATATCAATTGTCAATACCTCGATTGTCACATTTTGCAAAATTCAACAAATTCATTGGAATAACGCTAGTTGAGCGACTTCGGTATAATGACAGATACTTCGCGAATACCGCAGACAGACTGCGACTCTTGTTCTATCGTTCTATACACGGAGGCGATGATGCCAGAAAGCACGGTGCAAGAATTTGCGGAGGACGATGCCAGCTATCAGGCCTGGCTACGACGACATCCAGCCGGTTACATCATCAACACACCGCGCAGCAAGCCAGCGAACTATATGGTTTTGCACAGAGCAAGCTGTTCTACCATCGGTGACTACAACAAGATGGCGCGACCTGGCGGGTTTACCGAGCGAGAATACATCAAAATATGCGCGACAGACCTAGCTGGTCTCCGCGCCTGGGTTCGCCAGCACGGGCGACCTGACGGCTCGTTCTCAAGCATCTGCTCGCTCTGTAAGCCGTCTGCGTAGTTTGACAATCTGAGCAAAACTCATAGCGGACACCCATCCGCGTGCGCGATTCAGTCGTGCCCGACCGCGCAGCTTACGATGTGAATCCTCCGTTGAGCATAGAAAGAGATCCACGTGAACACTATTTTTGTAGCTATCGATGTTGAAACCACGGGCTTGGAAGCAGGAACCGACGAGATCATCGAGGTTGCCGCAGTCAAATTTCGGGATACGGAAGTGCTGGAAACCTTTCAGCGGCTCGTCCGGCCTCGTCACAGCTTGCCGATCAAGATCGCACAGCTAACCGGCATTAACGCCGACGATCTCGAAACCGCGCAGCCGTTTCACCACGTCGCGCCCGACTTTGTGCGCTTCGTCAAAAGCTACCCGATCATTGGCCACTCGGTTGGCTTCGACGTGCGCATGCTGGGCGCGCAGGGCTTGAAGCTCGCCCAGCCCAGCTA
>JAFAYS010000678.1 GCA_019240175.1 Chloroflexota bacterium
CGTGATATAAGCCGCAAAGCACCGGCTCGTGGGCTGAGGCCGGAGATTTTAGAATCAATTCTGCTGCCGTATCATGAAGCTTGGCAGGCGCTGTTTGATAGCCTGGATCAATTTTATGCGGGAACGAGAGCAGCCGAGCCAGCCGCCGCGCGAACGTTTGGTTGAGGATTCGTAGGGTCTGCGATACGCCTAGGGCATGAGCAGCACGAAGGGACACATCATTGACTCTGTTCCTCACTCTGACCTGACGATCCACACATTTTCCTCATCACTCCTTCACAACACCTGAACCTGCGCTCGGTACACTGCCAACAATGCCATGCCGCAGCGGAAGCGCAGCCTCGCGACCAGGCTGTCGCGCATGAGGCATGAGCTTTGCTGCGGCGTGCGCAGAAGTGTCTCGGTTTTCGACGTGATCGTGCGGATCGCTACGAGCGGTGTGCGTTCTCGACTAAAATGCCTTCGCGGTAGGCGCTCACAAGCTTTTTCAAATCTTCCAGCTGGCCGCGCAGCATCTGGCCGGTATCGGTGTCGGCGATCAGTAGGCGGTGCGGAAACGTCGCGATCTGCTCGGTCTGCGGCGTGACGTCGTGGCCCTGGCGGATCATCTCGTCGTCGGTGGTGAAAGCCTCGTGGACGGCCAGCACCAGCTCATGCGAGTTGCCGATCAGCGTGTAGCCGGCGATGCCGGTCACCGACTGGTAGGGCTCGCTCATGCCGCCGTCGATGATGATCAGCTTGCCGTGAGCCAGCAGCGGACGCTCGCCTTTCTTGGTCTTGACCGGCGTATGCCCGTTGATAATGTGACCGTTCTCGACGTCGCCGCCGAACGCCGCCAGCACTTTGCGGCAGAACTCCGGGCTGTCGCGCAGGGCGTAGTACGGCCCCTTGGGCTCCTCGTGTGTGGCGGCGTCGGCGATGAAGTAGCGCTCAAAGGTGGTCATGCGCTCACGGCCAAACAGCGGCGACTGCGGCCCGCACCAAAGATACCACATCGCGTCCTGGCCGGTCTGCTTGGCCTGCGGATCGTGGTTAAAGAAGGCCTCACGCGCCAGCTGTGCATAGCGCTCAAGCAGCGCGGGCCCGGCCAACATATCGCCGTCTAGCTCACAGGCGATGAACTCACCGTGCTCGTCCACGGGCAGGCAGCCGTGAAACTTGAGATTGCCGTCCTGCACCTGAAACATGTTGCCGTAACTGTACAAGAAGCGGATGTGCTCCTGAAGCCGCGGGCTGTGCTGGAATTGCTCGCGCAGATCGGCGATCACGTCTGCTTCTTCGTCGGTCAGCGCCGCGCGATCGTCTGGATATAACGTCGGCCAGTTGGTGTCGAGCAGCGGATAGGTCTGGCCGTAGAGCGTGGCCGTGCCGTCGTGCAGGTTGATCGTATCCAGCACCAGCCGATCGTTCATGGCGTACTCGGGGTGGCGCTGGATGATCTGCGCTTCAAGCTTGAACTGCAAAATCGCGCTGGCCTTGTGCATCCGCGCGATTGTCTCGCGCGAAAAGTCTTCCAGCGGCGGGCCGGCCTTGGGCATAAACAGCGTGCAAGGATCGTCGCCGTAGGTCGCCTCGGCGAAGCGCGCCAGTGGCCGCAGGTTGATGCCGTAGCCGTCGAGCAGCGTTTCCAGGCTGGCATAGCGCAGGGCCATGCGGATCACATTCACGATCAGCGCGTCGCAGCCGCTGGCCGCCGCCATCCACGAAACGTCGTGGTTGCCCCACTGGATCGCGACATACGGATAGGCCATCAGCCGATCCATCACCTTTTCAGCGGCAGGCCCACGGTCGTAGATGTCGCCCAGAATGTACAGCCGATCCACGACCAGCCGCTGGATCAGCTCGGCCAGCGTGACGATCAGCGCCTGGCCCTCGCCCAGCGTCACCACCGAGCGCACAATGCTATCGTAGTAGTGCTGCTTCTGGCTGTGCTCGGTCTGGCTTTCGGTCAGCAACTCTTCGAGGATATAGGCGAACTGCGGCGCGAAGCGCTTGCGGACTTTGCTACGGGTGTATTTCTGGGCGGAGGTGCGCGCCACGCGAGCCAGATTCGCAATCGTCTGGGCCATCCAGGCCGCTGGATCAGGCAGCGTTGTCAGCACCTGGCGCAGCTTCTTTTCCGGGTAGTAGATCAGCA
>JAFAYS010000788.1 GCA_019240175.1 Chloroflexota bacterium
ACCCGAAGCCGACGGATAGCGCGTGAGCCAGCTCAAGACCGCCTGCACGTCGTCGGACGTCCAGAGCGGCACCGAGACCGCTAGGATCGCATCGATCAGGCGCTGGGCCGTGCGCTGGTAGGCCTCGACGGCGATCAGAACCTCAGGGCTGGTCTCGGAGTGCGGAATCGGCGCGACATGCTCTGCCAGCTCGCGGAGCGTCTCCAGATCTGACTCCGACAGCGGCGCGGTGAAGATGTGGTGAAATCCTGCCACCTGCGAATCGGCCTCCAGCGCGGCTGTCGTCGCGGGAGCAATACCAAGCAGCCAGGCTGTTCGTAGCTCGCCCTGCCGCATCTGCCTGGCCAGTGCGGCGATCAAGAGGGCGGCGGTCCATTCCGGCGCATTGGGATCGCTCACCGTCAGGTCCACCAGCACCAGCAAAGGTCGTGGGCTCTCGGTCATGGCAAGTTTCTGGCGCAGCAGCAGGTAGCCCTCGGACAGCGACAGGCTGCTGCTCACGGCGAAGCGGGCGGCGCGAAGGAGATGACGCTGCTGTTGCGCCAAAGCACCAATCGCAATCACGTGCGGGCGATAGATTTTGGGCATAGCCGGTGCTCGTTCCGGTAGCAGCTTGTCGATCAGGCAATACGCTGGACGGATCGGTGCATGAGAGACAGCTAGATAGCTGACATAGGCGGCTCCCGCGAGCTGGTCCTGGTAGATCGTCGACGGTACATGTTGCATAGCAGACTCGGCTTTCGTTATGGTCAAAAGCTTGTCGAAAAAGGACCGAAAACAGTTAAAGGACTCAAATATTTGGTTCGTGACACATAATTACTACTTTAAGTAAAAGATGACGATTAAGTTCGACTATATTTCTAGAATTTTCGTGGAAGCGGATAAAGTTCGCTTCTTTTTCGCCTGAGGGATGAGCGAAATTTGGGGCTTTCCGCTTAAATTCCACATTTTTAGTGCTTCTGAAACAAACAAAAAAGCCGCTCAGAGAGCGGCTCTAGGTCGGTAACGGCTTGGAGGTTTAGCGGATGTGGGGAAAGGCCTTCAGGCGCTCGTAGAGGCGCGACGGCAGCTCTTTGATCGAGTTGTAGATGTGGGAATCGTCGTAGAGATTCTGAACCACGAAGTGCCTGACGATCTCTACCCGCTTCCGACCGGCCATGAATTGCGCCAGGATCTCGCCGTGGATCTCGCCGTTTTCCTTGAGCAGATCGGCGATTTTGTGCAGCAACTCACGCGCAGCTGGCGCGCCGCCCAACACGTCGAGCAGCTCGTCGGTCCGCTCCTGGTCACGCGGCTCCGGTGCGCGCTGCTTGGGATAAGGCGTGAGGCAGCGCAGCACCAGATAGGCGTCGTCTGGCGTCCAGACCACCGAGGGCTCCAGGCTGGCCTGTAGCGAGCGAGCGCTCGTGGACTGGAAGGCACGAATCAGTTGCTGCGCCTCCGGCGAGGCGTTGGCGTGCGGGATGGTGGGCGGCTGCATAACCAGTTCCCGCAGCCAGGCAGCATGCTCGTCGGTGAACGGCTTTTCCAACACCTTCTCGTGACAGCCGGCCACCCGCGCCTCCAGTATCCGCTCGGGGTTGAGATAGCTAGAGATCGCGACGATCTGAGCAGGATATAATTGCTGCTGCTGCATCTCCCGCACGATCACGGCGACCCAGTTTGGTCCTTCCAGATCCGGTCGCCTCGGATGCACGCCTTTGAAATCAATCAAGATCACCGTGTTGCGGTAGTCGTGGTGTGGATCAAGCATCCAGCGGATTTCTTGCGAGGCCTGGTTTACATCCTCGGCAGTCACTACCTCAAAGCCCTCAGCTTCGAGGAAAAACTGGGCGTGGCTTGCCTGCTCGGCGCGGTCTTCGATCATCAGTATGCGTGGGCTAAACGTATTCGATACAGCCAACATAGCGGTTCCAGTTCAAGGTCAAATGGGATAGCTAAGTATATACATTTTTGACAAATGCGTTTGACAAATATGAAAAAAGCAGTCACTCGGCGAGCAACTGCTTGACATGGCGTGATGATGTGAGTGGTAGCGCGAGGAAATTACGCTTTGGTGGAGTCCCACCAGATCGGCGGCTGTGATTGGATAGAATCCCACCAGATCGGCGGCTGTGTACTTACATCGCTAAAAATTGATAAAACAACAAAAAGGGCGAAAAAAGCCTTAAATCGTACCATAAATCCTCCAGTAAGCATAATAACCTTATCATAAGCAAGAAGAAAAGAGGTTGAAGTATGAAACAAGTGCCAAAGCCACTTCTGTGGTACCTAATCATCGTGACTATCATTGCCTCGATGATCACATGGGCTGCTTTTCTTATGAATCCAGTTTCATCTATAAACGAACATCAATCGACAATGACATTTATAATATTTCTTGGGTTAGCTCTTTCAGTATGTCTCTTCCCCATTCATTACAATGGAAGAATAGTTATGTTTCTATCAACAGCTATAGATATAGCTGCTATTTGGATTCTGAGTCCAGTAGAAATCATTATTATCATAATATGTAGTGTTCTTATAACTCCTCAAGCACGTACAAGCTGGCGTAAAGCACTTTTTAATACCTGCTACCAGATTATTGTCCTGGGTAGTATCGCTATTACATCTTCACTAATCACCCAAAAATCAAACATTCTTACAACACATCAACTGATTCTTGTCATATTTTATGGCATTTATTATATAACCACCACAACAATCTTAGTCGGAACAGCAATTACACTCTCAGATCCTTCTGGCTACAACTTCAGCAAATGGATAAAAAATACAGTAAATGTATTCACTTATGTTGATGTCACTCTATTCCTATATGGATTTGTATTAAGTATCCTTTGGTTTATCAGTCCACAAGCATTCATTTTAGGTTTAATACTTCTAACAACGATGTATTGGTCTCTTAAGTCAAACGCAGACCTTCGCAAAGCAGCGGCTCAACAACAACAGTTCCAACATGCTCTAGCAAGCATGCTCTCTATCCGAGATTCGACTCAGCAGCTAAAACTATTACTTGAGCAGTTATGGCACATGTTTTCAATTGACGAAGCCGGCATTGTCTTGTTTCCAAGAGATGAGGATCAAGGTTTAGTCGTCATCCATCCTGAAGTAGAAGTGATGCGCAATCTATGTTCACAAACTAACATTCTGCGAGCATTAGGTGAAGATCCAACAATTCGGCAAATCAATCAAGAGCCTACTTGTAAAGGATTCTGCAAACTACCCACTTATTACATCCCGTTGATTGTGGCAGATGAGGTAGTTGGAACGTTGCTCATCAGTTTGAGCAACAATAAATTCTTTCCACAAGATTTTAAGCTGCTGACAACCTATGCAACGCAAGCAGCGCTAGTCGTTGTTCAAGCGCGGCAGCTCGCTCATCTGCGAAGCGCTCAAGAGCAGCTTGTTCGCGTCGAGCGTTTGGCGGCGCTCGGCAGGCTGGCCGGAAATATCGCGCACGAGGTCAACAACGTCCTTGCGATTATCTGCACCACGGCTGAGATGGCGGTAGCGAGACGCCGCCGAGCGATCCACGTCAGATCGCTCGAAAAGATCAGCCAGGCGGCGGCACGCGGCGGCAGCATCACACGCGGTCTGCTGACCTTCTCGCGGCAGTTCGAGCCACGCCGCGACCACATCCTGATCCAGGAGGCGATCGAGCCGATCCTCGCAATGCTGGCAAACCGTTTCCGCGACAAACAGATCACCGTCGTGCGCGAGCTTGAGCCACCGCTGCCGGTCGTCGGCGATACGGGATTGCTAGCGCAGGCCGTGCTCAACATCATCACCAACGCGCTGGACGCCATACCGAACGGCGGCACAATCACCATCAAAACCTGGCGCGACGACCAGACCGTGTATTTGCAGATCCGCGACGACGGCCCCGGCCTCCCGGATTCCGTCCGTAAGCGCCTATTCGAGCCGTTCACCACCTCCAAGCCGCTGATCGCACAGACCATCGGCGGCACCGGCCTGGGCCTCGCGATCACCTTTGGCATCGTCACGAGCCACGACGGCACGCTCACGATCGACTCCGAGCCGGATGAAGGCACAACCATCTCGATCACGCTGCCTGCCGCCGAGGGCGAGTGGGAGCCGCCACAGCCTGTACCGCCGAAGCGACTGGAAGGCCCGCAGCGCATCATGATCGTCGACGACGAGCCGCTGATCGCCGCTGGTCTCGCCGACATTCTGGCAATGGACGGCCATAAGGTCATGTGGTTTGACGATCCCAAAGCGGCGGTTGCAGCGCTTGATGATTTTGCGCCCGAGGTTGTGATCGCTGATATTCAAATGCCGGAGATCAATGGCAATCAGCTGCTGCAAATGGCCAAAGAGCGCTTCCCTCAGGTGCGGCAGGTGCTGATCACGGGCCAGACGCAGGGTCCCGATAGCGAGTCGCCAGAGCCAGGCGTGGATGTCATCGTCAAGCCGTTTACGACGGCGGACCTGCACGCGCTGCTGGGACGCTACGAGCCTGAGAAGCTCGAAGATCAGGGCACTGGCAAAGCAACCAGCGACAGCGACGAACACCCTGCTCTACGCGACGATCTGAGGCACGAGCTGCTCAACCACGTCAGCTCGCTGGAAAGCACATTCCGCATGCTGCAAGGCGCGCGCTCAACCGATCCCGCCGCGCTTCAGCGTGTAGTTCCGCATCTGCGGCCAACCCTCTGCAAAGCCAGCATCTTTCTGCGCTCACAGCACATGCTCGGCCTGCTCGATCGCAAAGGTGAGCAGCGAACGATCAGCGCGCATCAATTTCCGCTGCGCAAGCTCCTGGAAGAAGCCCAAGTCTGGGCCATCGATGGTCTGAGCAAGCCCAAGAGTGTAAACATTTATACCGAGTGCGCGCCCGACCTGGAGATCATCGGCGATACCAAGAGCTTGCTCCCGGCCCTGCTGGCGGCGATCCAGAACGGGATCGATTCGATCAAGCGTGGCGCAGTTACCGACGGCACGATCACGATCGCAGCGCGACAAGCCGGCGGCGCGATCGTGCTCAGCGTGGAAGACAACGGCGAGGGCTTTGACGAAGAGCTGCTGGAAGATCTTGCACGCGAGGTCGACGAGGGCTCCGGCGAGCAATTCCTGGGGACGCTTGAGCCGCGCTACGGCATCGGGCTAGGCATTCCCGTAACCGTACATGTGGCCAAGCTGCACGGCGGCACCGTAGAGTACGGAAATCATGCGGATCGGCGTGGAGCCTGGGTGCGCTGGACGTTGCCCGCCGCCAGGACGAGATCGATCATCAGTGAAGTAACTGCGGTAGCAGCTTAGATCCTGCCGCCGCTGAGAGTAGCGCTATGGTCGAACTCTGAAGCGGGACGA
>JAFAYS010000912.1 GCA_019240175.1 Chloroflexota bacterium
GATCCGCCCAACTGCACCTTCCCGTTCGGCACGCATATCTGCACCGTCGAGATCGATCCCGAGACCGGTAAGGTCGATATTCTGCGCTACGTGGCGGTCGACGATGTGGGCCGCGTGATCAATCCGCTGATCGTCGAGGGCCAGATTCACGGCGGCATCGCGCAGGGCCTGGCGCAGGCGCTCTACGAGGGCGCGGTCTACGACGAGAACGGCCAGCTGCTGACCGGCTCGTTCATGGACTACGCGATCCCGCGCGCCGATATGGTGCCGAGCTACGAGCTGGATCGCACCGAAACGCCGTCGCCGGTTAACCCGATGGGCGTCAAAGGCGCGGGCGAAGCCGGCACGATCGGCTCGGGCGCGTGCGTCTCCAACGCCGTCGTGGATGCGCTGTCGCATCTCGGTATTCGCCATCTCGACATGCCGTACACCGCCGAGAAAGTGTGGCGGGCGATTCATCAAAGAACCTAGAACCTAGAACTTAGAACCAAGGGGAAGCCTCCGTTAGGTTCTTGGTTCTTGGTTCTTGGTTCTCCGTACAGGAGGAACCATGTTTCCTAGCGATTTTGAATATGCCGCGCCCACGACGATCCAGGAGGCGCTGGATCTGCTCAGCCAGAATCCCGAGGCCAAAGTGCTGGCCGGCGGTCACTCGCTGCTGCCCGCGATGAAGCTGCGCCTGACATCGCCGGCGCTGCTGGTCGATATCAGCAAGATCCCTGAGCTCAAAGGCATTCACGCCAACGGCTCGGTCACGATCGGCGCGTTCACAACCTACAACGAGCTGGAAAACTCGCAGGAGCTGGCGCAGCGCGTGCCGATGTTGGTTGAGTGCGCCAAGAACATCGGCGATCCGCAGGTGCGCAACCGGGGTACGATCGGTGGTGCGCTGGCTCACTCCGATCCTGCCGCCGACATGACCGCCGTTGTGCTGGCGCTGGGCGCGGACATCAAGGCGGTCGGGCCGAATGGCGAGCGTACGATCGCGGTCGATAACTTCTTCGTGGATATGCTTCAGAGCGCGCTGGAAGAAGGCGAGCTGCTGACCGAGATCACGGTGCCGCAGATGTCGGGCAAGGTCGGCATGGCCTACGAAAAGTTCAAGCATCCGGCGTCTGGCTATGCGATCGTGGGCGTGGCGGCGCTGGTGCAGCTCGACGACAGCGGCACTATCGCGGCGTGTCGCATCGCGGTGACCGGCGCTGGTCCCAAGGCGCAGCGTGCCACGGCGGCTGAGAATCTGCTGCTCAACCAGCAGTCCTCGCCCGATGGCATCGCGTCGGCAGCGGCTCAGGCATCAAGCGGCCTGGATTTCATCGGCGATATTAGCGCCTCGGAGGAGTACCGCGCCCATCTGACGCAGGTGCTGGCTAAGCGGGCGCTGACCAAAGCGCTGGAGCGCGCCCAGTAAGCGATCGGACTCAACGCGGAGGGACACGGCTTGCACGGCAGGCTGTGTCCTTTTGTCTGAATCGAAAGAACCTAGAACCCAGAACCAAGAACCTAGGAGAACAAGCGAACAACAAGTAGCCTCATCCTTTGTTCTCTTGTTCGTTTGTTCCTTTGTTGCCCCGCAGGCCAGGGGTGAGGGCCAAGTCATAAGGAGAGCTTCGTTTTGCACGTCCGACCATCCACGTATTACGCCCCCCGAGCGATGTTGGCGTTCGGCCTAGCCTTGGTGATGCTGGCGCTGCTGGTAGCCTGTGGCGGTCCAGCCGCTCCCGTGACGCAGCCAACAATCACGCAGGCGGCAGCCAGCACCTCAACGCAGCCAAGCGCTGCTGCCACACCGACGATCACAGAAGCGACGCCGAACGCCACAGCTGTCGCGACGAGTCCAGCCGAAACTACCGCAGCGGCTCAGACCGAGACAGCTGCTGCGGATCAGACCGGCGACCAGATCGCGTACATCAAGGAGGGCGACATCTGGCTGTTTGATCTGACGACCGGCGGCACCTGGCAGTTGACGACCGAGGGCGAAAACAGCGATCCGGCCTGGTCGCCGGATGGGCAGACGCTGGCGTTTACGCGCATGTACGACGGCAATCCTGAGATCGCGACGATCCGCGCAGATGGCACAGGGCTGACACGCGTCACCGACAATCCGGCCAACGATCTGCATCCGGCCTACGCCCGTGACGGCACGCTCTTCTACGCGCGTCACCAGCAGGGCGAAGAAACCGAGATCGAGTTGATCAAGCGCGACGCAGCCGGCAGCGAAACGGTGGTTTATACCCAGCCCGGCGGTCTGTGTACGCCTGTGCATTTGAGTGCCGCCGACCCAACCCAACTTGCGCTGTCGATCAACTGTGGTCGCGGCTACAACGCGTTTGCGCTCGATCTGGCGACCAACACGACGACGGATCTTAGCCTGGACTACGCACCGACCGCCTGCGTCTACCAGGCGACCTGGGCGCACACGCAGCCGCAGCTGGCGCTGATCACGGCGCAGGATTGCAGCCCGCAGATCAACACCGGCATCGCGACGCTCAACCTCGACGACGCGCAGCCCGCGCTCAAAGAGCTATTCACCAACCGCGAGATTTGGGCGATCGACTGGTCGCGCGATGATCGGGCGCTGGTCTTTCAAAAGGACAGCCGCACCGATCCCGATGTATCGGGCCTGTGGCTGCTTGAGCTCAACGGCGACTCAGCTGAGCCCAGGCAGCTGACCAGAGAAGGGACCAGCCCGGTGTGGAGGCCGTAGGCGAAGAACCTAGAACCAAGAACCTAGAACCTAACGAAAGAACAAAGGAACAAACGAACAAGGGAACAAAGGGGAGAACGAAGAACTGAGAAGTACCGCTACACCCCTTCTCCTGTCGCAACCGAGGTCGAAGTCGACCGAGGTTCGGGGAAAGGGGCTGGGGGATGAGGGCCTTTCCGGTGAGGGCTTCCTCCTACCCCTCGCCGCTCGGCTGTAGCATGTAGCCAATTCCTGAGACAGTGATGATGTACTGCGGCTCGGTCGGGTTGCGCTCGATCTTCTGGCGCAGACGATGCACCAGTTGCTTGAGCAGTTGTTTATCGCCGAGGCCACGGTAGCCCCACACATGATTGGTCAGCCGATCCGTGGGAATCGTGCGCGTGGCATTGGCTAGCAGATATTGCAGTAGCCGAAACTCAAGATTGGTCAGCCGGATCGGTGCGTGGGAGCCGATGCGAGCCGTCTGATCCTCGACGTTGAGCTGCAGATCGCCTGCCGTGAGCGGTGCCGGTCGCTCGATCTCGACGCGACGCAGCAGCGCGCGAACCCGCGCCAGCAGCGTGCGTGGGCTGAACGGCTTGGTCAGATAATCGTCGGCACCCAGGTCCAGCCCTTGCACGGTATCTTCCTCGCTGCTGCGCACGGTCAGCATCATGATCGGCGTAGTCGCCTCCTCACGAATCCGCCGGCACACCTCGAAGCCGCTCAATCCGGGCAGATTGACATCCAGGATCACTAGATCCGGCTGCTCACGGTCGAACATATCGATCGCGCCCGGCCCGTCGGAGGCACCGACCACCAGGTAGCCCGCCTGGCGCAGCGCAAAGCTGATCAAGCCCTGTAGCTCAAGATCGTCGTCAACGACCAGTATTTTCATAGATTTGCTCCTGGGGCAAAATGATGCACATGCGTGTCCCGCTGCTGCTGCTCTGAACCTCGATCCGCCCGCTGTGCCGCTCGACGATCGATTTGGTGATCGACAAACCCAGCCCCACGCCGCTCTGCTCGGGCTCCTCGGCGGCTGAGCGCACGAAACGTCCGAAGAGCGTCGACCCGGCGTGCGGCGGCAGTCCCGGCCCCTGATCCTGCACCCACAGCGTGACCGTCGTCTCGTCGACGCCGCCGCCGATCTGGATTGTCGAGCCGGTCGGCGCGAATTTGTTGGCATTGGCCAGCAGATTCACCAGCACCTGCGTCAGGCGCGGCGCATCGCCGGAGATCATCGGCAGCGGGTAGGGCAGATCGACCACGACGTCCTGCTGGCGCTGAGCGATCAGCGGGCGCGTCAGCTCCAGCGCCGACTCGACAACCTCATCCAGTGCGACAGGCCGGTTGCGAATCGTGGCCTGGCCCGACTCCAGCCGGGCGCTTTCCAGCAGATTATCGATCAGCTGCGTCAGCCGCAGCGTGCCGCGCTGTAGCGCCAGCACGAGCTGGCCGATCTGATCGATCGACAGATCGGGAAGCTGATCCAGCAGCAGCTCGATCGAGGCGAGCTGGGCCGAAAGCGGCGTGCGGAACTCGTGCGAAATATTCGCCAGCACCGAGTCGCGCAGCCGCCGCGTGGCCTCGATCTCGGTCTCGTCGCGCATGACCTGCACCTGTAGCTCGTCCACAGGCTGCGCGCTGGTAATCACAACGGTGCGCCGCTGCCCATCTTTGAGCAGCAGATGCTCGGTCGCGCGTGCGCCGCCACGAAAGCGCGCATGCAGAATCGGGCACTGCTCCTCGCAGGGACGCACACCGCCCGGACCCTGGGGATTCAGCACATCGCCGCAGAACTTACCGGTCGCATCCTCGACGCTCACGCCGAGCAGCGCGGCGGCCTGCGGATTAAGAAAGCGGATGCGGCGCTGGCGATCCACCGTGAAGACGCCCTCGACGATGCCGGTCACAATCGCCTGGGCCTCGGCCTGCTGGCGGCGCAGGTCGGCGGTGAGCTGGAGCAGATGTCGGCGCATCTCTTCAAGCGTCGTCGCCAGCGTGCCGATCTCAGCGCCGGACGCGACCGGCACCGGTGTTGCCAGATCGCCGTGGCCGATGCGCTCGGCTGCCACTGTGAGCGCTTGCAGCGGCCTGCCGAGCCGCCGGCCAAGCAAAAAGCTCATCAACGCCGCCAGGCCGGTCACTAGCAGCGTGAGCAGCAGCAGCGTTTGAAACAGCTTTTGCAGCGAGGCGGTTGTGCTGCTGGTGGGCATTCCGATCTCGACCAGCCCGACCAGATCGGCGCTGAACGAGTAAATCGGCGCGATCGCGACATACTGGCCCAGCGCATCGATGCGCGCGGCGAGCGGCGTTCCCGCTGCGAGCGCCTGCTGGCGTAGCACGGCGGGCGCTTCATTGCCCAGCAACAGGCTGGACTCGCGATTGATTACCTTCACCGGCAGGTCGAGCTCGGCGCTCAGCTGCTGGGCAAAGCCCGGATCGAGCAGATGCGCGACGATTACTATGGCGTCGGACTGCTCCGCGACTGGCGACCACGCGCCGAGCACCAGG
>JAFAYS010000970.1 GCA_019240175.1 Chloroflexota bacterium
GGCGGTGCAGATCGGCGATCCGATCACCGAGAAGCGCGTGATCGACGTGGTGCTGCAAGCGCGCGATGCCCGGCTCTACCGCGCGATCACCGACTGCGGTGCGGGCGGTCTGTCGTCGGCGGTGGGCGAGATGGGCGAGAAAACCGGTGTGAGCGTCGAGCTGGCGAATGTGCCGCTCAAGTACGCCGGCCTGCAGCCCTGGGAAGTTTGGGTCAGCGAGGCGCAGGAGCGCATGGTGCTGGCGGTGCAGCCCGAAAACTTGCAGGCTTTTCTGGATCTGTGTGCGGCGGAAGATGTCGAGGCGACCGTGATCGGCACGTTCACCGACGATCAGCGGCTGCACGTCAGCTACGGCGGTCAATCGCTGGTCGATCTACAGATGCAATTTTTGCACGATGGCCGTCCGCAGCGTGAGATGGAGGCGGTCTGGTCGCCGTTCAGCCCCAGCGGTAGCTACACGCTCGATGGGCGGCCTCAGTCGCTGCGCTCGGCGCTGCTGGCGCTGCTGGCGCATCCCAATATTTCGAGCAAAGAGCCGATTGTGCGCACCTACGATCATCTGGTACAGGGCCGCACGGTGCAGGGCCCGCTCGGCGGCAAGACCGGCGACGGGCCAACCGACGCGGCAGTGCTTCAGCCCCGGCACACCGCCGCGACCGGCGTGGCGATCGGCTGTGGCGTGAATCCGCGCTACGGCCTGATCGATCCGTACTGGATGGCGCTGGCCTGCTGCGATGAGGCGATGCGCAATGTGGTGGCGGTCGGCGGCGATCCGTATCGCACGTCGCTGCTCGACAACTTCTGCTGGGGCGATCCGCGCGTGCCCGAGCGGCTGGCCGGGCTGGTGCGCGCCTCGGCGGGCTGCGCCGACGTGGCGCGCGAGTGGAGCACGCCGTTCATCTCCGGCAAAGACTCACTCAACAACGAGTATCGCGACGCATCCGGCGAGCGCATGCCGATCCCGCCGACGCTGCTGATCTCGGCGCTTGCGGTGGTGCCCGACGTGGCCAAGACCGTGACCAGCGAGCTGAAAGAGCCCGGCAATCTGATCTATCTGGTTGGGCGCACGCGCAACGAGCTGGGCGGCTCGCACTATCTGCTGCTGCAAGATCAGCTGGGCGCGCAGGTGCCGCGTGTGGATCTGATCCAGGCCCGGCGCACATTCCGGGCGCTACACAGCGCGATCCAGGCTGGTCTGGTTCAATCCTGCCACGATCTCAGCGAGGGCGGCCTGGCGGTCGCGGCGGCTGAGATGGCGATCAGCAGCGGTCTCGGCCTTGATCTTGCGCTCTCGTCGATGATCATGGACGAAGACTGCGACGACGATGCGATCCTGCTCTTCAGCGAAACGCCCTCGCGCTTTCTGGTCGAGGTGCGGCCCGGCGACGGCGACGCATTCGGCAGCCTGATGGAAGGCGTCGAGGTGCGGCTGCTGGGCTTTGTTGCGGCGGAGCCCGAGCTGTGTGTCGAAGGGCTGGATGGCGGCGAGGCGCTGCGTGAGTCAGTTGTGGCGCTCAAAGCGGCCTGGCAAGCGCCGATTGTCGCGACTCTGGAAGCATAGAACATGAGCGAATTAGTTTGGTCTCCGGTAGAGTTTACGCAGGCGGCGGCGCAGGTGCTGGCGGCAGCGCCCGAGGTTGAGATCATCAGCCTCGGCGATCTGACGCTGACGCTGCGCGTGCGTGGCCGCGAGGTCGTGGGTGATCTCGAAAGCTTCTTTAATGCCTACCAGTCGGCACCCGAGCGCGTCGAGGAGGTCTGGCTGGCGCTGACCGAGGCGCTGCTGGATCAGCCCGTCGATCGCAGCGAGGACGATCTTGAGCGGCTGCTGGATCGCGTGATGCCGATGCTCAAGCCGCTGACGCTGCTGAGCGAGCTGCGCGCCCAAAAACTGCCGCTGGTTGTGTATCGCCCGCTGGTCGGCGATCTGATGGTCACCTATGTGATCGACGAGGGCCAGAGCGTGGTCTATCTCAACGAGGATCATCTGGCCAAGTGGGGCGTGACCGAGCCGACGCTGCACTGGCAGGCGCTGCAGAATCTGCGCGAGAAGTCCTGGAAGCCATATCCCGGCATGATCGGATCGGGCAAGGGCGCGCTGCTGATTCTCAACGGCACCGACGGCTACGACGCGACGCGGCTGCTGCTGACGGAGCTTTTCGCCGATTTTGTGGCGCGTATGCCCGGCAACACGGTCTTTGGCGTGCCCAATCGCGACTTTTTGATCGCTTTCTCGGATGCGGACCCACGGGTCTTTAGCCAGGTGCGCGCGCAGATCGAGGTGGACGCGCAGACCCAATCCCATCCACTCACCGATCAGCTGCTGACGCTGGTCGATGGACAGCTACAACTATATACGCCGGATGCCTGATTTTCCCCCGTGTTGTGAGCAGACACAACCTTTAGGGCATTGGCGTGCGCGCTGCAAGGGTCTTGTCTAGTTGGCCCTTGCGGCGCTTACTGCGCACCGTCGAGTGTGCTACGATTCTAGGGTTTAGGCGACTATCCCGTCGGTAGTCGTTTGATCATGGCGCATGCGCAGCTAGCGCATCGTCATTTCGCTGTTCTGGCGCGTCTTTGCGGATGCGCTTTGTTTGCGACTACCTTCTGTGCAGGAGCCGCCCATGTCCACCTCGCTTGTGCTGATAACCATTATCTGCTACGTGTTCGCGCTTTTCTTGCTGTGGCGTGAGCGCTCGTTTCGCTATGTGCTGATGCTCTTCGCGGGGCATATGGTCATGCTGCTGCTCCCGATCTGGCAGCGCGTGTATCAGATCCGGCCTATGAATGCTGCCGGGCTAGAGCTGCTGGGCCGCTTTACAATCCCGTGGGGGTTGCTGATCGGCGGCGGGCCGCTGCTAGCGCTGCCGCCGCTGATCTTCTACTACGGGCTGCGCCATCGCTGGTGGCCGCGGCACTACCTGGCGATCTGGGTGGCCTACGCGGCGTTTGTGATGTACTTCTTGTTCATCGAGGCGCTGCTGGTCCGGAGCGGCGCGCTGCTCTTCGATAACTCGGTGCTGATCGCCGACACAGCGATCCCGGCAGAGATTATTCAGGCGGTGCTGCTGGGCGGCGTAAGTCTGGGCATGGCCTACACGCTGGTCAGCACGCGTCACTACGCGCTGCGGATCGCGATCTTTCCGCTGCTGCTCTCCGGTGTCGCGGCGGCACTGCTCTTTCTGGGCGTCTTCGCCAGCCCGCTGTGGGTGTCGGGGCTGCTGGATCAGGAAGGCTGGTTTGTGGTCGGCGGCGGGCTGGTGAGCCTGGGCCTGGTGCTGTGGGGTGTGCATCTGCTGGCGAGTGGTCTCCATGCCGGCAGAAGGCAGCAGTTTGTGTGGCGGTAGCCTTGAAGGCACGGAGGTGATGATTCTCCCCAGCTCCCTGCTTGCCTAGCATAACATTGAGATGACGTATGCGTCCTGAAGACATCCTGATTCTTTATACGTTCAATAGTCTGCGCACGATAGCACGAGTCCGCGAGTATCCGCTAAGTGCGCTACGCCGATCCGAATTGATCTCCGCGCTCGCCGAGCGTCTTTTCGATCCCAGTGAGCTTCAACGAATGCTCGCGCTGCTTGGTGAGCGGGAGCGCGCCACGTTGATTGCGGTGGTGGAGGCGGGCGGGCGACTAGCCAGCGATGAGCTGGCACATTTTTTATTGGAGCAAGGCGTAGTCGAAAGTGTGGGACCGGCCCGGCCCCGCGAAACGATCGATCGGATTGCGCCCACGACGCGCCGCTTCGACGAGATCTGCGCGCGTCTCACCGCCTATGGCCTGCTCTTCTCAGAGCCCAAAGCCGGCGGCACACTCGCCGGACCTCATGATCTTTCGCCTGGACAGGTGCTCTTCGTGCCCGGCCCGGTCTTCGATCTGGTGCGTCGGCTTGAACAAGCGCCAGCAGCCGAGCAGCCGTCACGCCCAGCGCAGGATGCGCATCAGTCGCCTGCCGTCGAGCCGCAGATCCGTGGCCGGCTGATCGTACAGCCCTCGTACCAGCTGCTGCTGCTGCCGCCGCTCGACGACTCGTCGCTGCAGCGGCTGCGCGAGTTCAGCGAGACGGTGCGCGTCGCCGAAGTGGCCGAGTTTAAGCTGACTCAGGCGGCGCTCTTTCGCGCTGTGCAGCAGGGCACGACGGTTGCGGACGTGATCGCGTTTTTGGAGACGCGCAGCGAGCAGCCGCTGCCGCAGAACGTTCACTACACGCTTGGCTCGTGGTCGCGCGTCTTCGAGCAGGTGCGCGTCTACGCCGATGCGGTGCTGGTCGAGGGTGCCGCCGAGCTGCTGGATCGCTTGCAGGTCGACGAGCGACTGGCCGCGCTGGTGATCCGGCGACTCACGCCGCAGCGGCTGCTGCTGAGAAACGGCGCGCTGGTCGAGCAAACGCTGGCGCTCCTCGACGAGCTGCCGCTGGTGACACCCTACACTACGGCTCACTCACGGCTGCAGTTTTCGATCGACGCCGATGGTGTTTTGACGCCGCATCCCACCGCCGATCTGCTGCTGCCGATTCGCCTGCGCCGCGTGGCCGAGCCGCGTGCCGATGGCCGCTTCCAGCTTACGCCTGAGCGGGTGCGCTCGGCAGTTGCGGCGACGCCCGACGGCCTGACTGGTGTGCTGAAGTGGCTGCGTACCCACGGTGGCGATCTGCCGGCGGATTTGCTGGCGCGGCTCAAGATCTGGGCGCTGCCCAAGGACTCGGTCGCGCTGGAACAGCCGCTGCTACTGCGCCTGCCCGCCGATCTGCTCGCCGACCTACGCGCGATCCCGGAGCTTGGCTCGCTGCTCGGCAACGAATATCGCCCCGAGGCTGCGGTGGTGCAGGTCGCGCCGCAGCATCGTGAGCGGCTGCTCGACGTGCTTAGCGCGCTGGATATTGAGGTAGGGGAAGAGCGGAGAACCTAGAACCTAGAACCTAGAACCTAGGAACAAATGAATAAGAGAACAAAGAACAAGAGAATAAGGGAAGTACCACCTTAACTTCCCTCGCCTGTCACAACCGCGCCAAAAGCTTGGCGAGGTTCGGGGAAGGAGTTGGGGGTGAGGGCCTGGTTTATCTCATCGCCAGTCTCAAACACTTTACAGTATCAATAGGCCATTCGATTCGTAGGGACGTGATTTATCACGCCCCTAATTATTATCTTTCCTCGTACGTGGTTGGTGGTGTCAATCTTTGTTGTCGCTCTTGCCCTTCGCCTGCCGTGGCGACTGGGTGAGCGCCCGCTGCCTTTATCTTCTCACCTCACGCGGATTCTGCGAAAAAACCGCTTCCAGCCTAGACAAAGCAAAACACGTGTGCTATACTCCCAGCAAAGTAGTACATAAGTTCGAGTACTTACGCTTGTAAGGAGTTCAGCCCCATGTTTCAGCGCCTCGATCAACTGCGAACCGGGTCTATGTTCATTGTTACGGGACAGGCAGGCGCGGGCAAATCGCACCTGGCAGCTAGCGCCCGGAAGAGCGGCACCGTCTGGGTGCTCGACACCGAGGGCGCATCGCAGAATTTGGTAGGCAAGGCCGGCATTCACCCGCATATTCAGGCAGTCCAAAGTCTTTCGTTGCGCCAGCTGCTCGACGCGATGCGCGAGGTCAAGCGCATCGGCAAGGCGGGCGACACGGTGATCCTCGATAGTATCTCGAAAGTGCTTCAGGCAATGCGCTCCTACGCGCAGCAGCGGGCGGGCGCTGAAACCGATCGCAAAGCCTCGCTGTCGTACGACGAGCACGCCTCGGTCAATCGCAATATGCAGGCGATCTACACCGGGCTGACCGAGCTGAAGCACGCGGGCTTCAATGTGCTGATCATCGGCCATCTGGCCAAGAAATATCAGACCAACGGCAGCTCGCTTTCGGACGTGGGGCTGCGCGTGCTGGCCGACGAAAATATTACCTACGAGGCCGACGCCGTGCTGCTGGTCGAGCGCAACGGTGCTAAGCGCTCGATCACGCCGATCATCAAGCCGCCGCGCCAGCGTCATCTCCAGCTCAACCAGGAGTATCCCGCGTCGATCGCGACGCTCTATCCCGACCAGGCGCTTGAAGACGCACAGGCCGAGGTTGCCGAAGACGTGCCTGAGGCTCCTGCCAACGTATCGCAGTTTCCCAGCGACGAGGCGCGCGCCAGCTCAGCGCCCAAATCGCCGCGCGAGGCCGAGCGACGCTTCTTTGCGCGCTATGGTGCGGTGATCGGCGGCAACAACTGGGAGGCGGTTGAGGAGTTCCTGGGCTATCCCTCCGACAAGCCCAAGACGGTCGACGAGTGGGTCGAGGTCGCCGGCGAGGTCAAGGCCAAGATCGGGGATGCGGAGCTGGCAGCCTGACCACAGATGCATGCTAAAATAGGGCAAAGCCCGGCAGGTGGGTCATAACACATCCATTAGCCGGGCTTTGTGTTGTATACGCCGTTGTATGCGACGAGTCGTGTCCCTAAGCGATGGGAGGAGATTATCGATGGGTGGGTTTATTCCCTGGCGCAAGGTCGATCTTCAACTCAGCAGCTTGCGCTCGATCTGGATCAGCACAACCCGGCCCGACGGTCGTCCACACACGATGCCGGTATGGTTCTGCTGGGATGGGCTGCATATCTATTTCGTCACCGGCAGAGATACGCAGAAAGCCAAAAATATTGCGCACCAGTCCTGGACAGTCGTTCATGCCGGCGATGGCGACGATGCGATCATTCTGGAAGGCTGCGCCGCGATCGTGACTAACTCCAAGGAGCAGCAGCGCATCGATGCGGCCTACCGCGAGAAATATGTCGATCCGCACAGCGGCGCGCAGGCATCGATCTTTAGCGCCGACTCCGATCTGTACCGCGTCGATGTGGCGCGCGTGATGACCTGGGAATACGGCGTGATCGACACGCGCACCGACTGGCAGTTCTCCGCCGAAGCGTTGTAAGCGCGGCCTCCCCCCACCGCTCGATCTTGTGGGCGAGCCACTTCCCCCCAGGCCCGCCCAGCTCCTAGAGCATCAGCGCAGCCGCGCCCAGCACGCCGACTTTATCGGCTAGCTGCGCCAGCTGCACAGGTGTGTCGCGATACGGGGGCATCGCTCGCTGGTTGATCGCCCGCCGCATGTGTGGCTCCAGCAGCGCCATACTTTTGATCACACCGCCGCCCAGCGCAATACACTCAGGTGCGTACAGATGAAACAGGTTAACGAGCCCCACGCCGATCAGTTCGCCCTCACGCTGCATCAACGATAGCGCCAGCCGATCGCCTTGCTCGGCAGCCGCGGCCACATGCCAGCCCTCGATCGGCTCAGCTCCCGCGAATTCGGTGATCAGCGAGGGCCGCCCGTGCGCCATCTCTTCGCGCACCGCCTCGGTGGCAAAGCGTGCCAGCGCCGTGCCGGAGGCCATCGACTCCCAGCAGCCGTAATTGCCGCAGCCACACAGTGGCCCGTTGGTCTGGATCGTCATGTGGCCAACCTCGCCGGCGATGCCTTTGTGGCCCAGCAGGAGCTTGCTGTCGATGATCACGCCGCCGCCGATGCCGGTGCTGATCGTGACATAAATAAAGTGCTCTGTCCCACGACCGCTGCCGAAGCGCCACTCGCCTAGCCCGGCCACGTTGGCGTCGTTGCCGACCTCAACCGACAGCCCGGTGCGCTCGCTCAAGATCGCCTTGATCGGCACGTTGAGCCAGCCGGGCAGATTGGGCGCGCCCAGCACCACGCCCGCAAACGGATCGATCGGGCCGGGCGTGCCGATGCCCACGCCGACAATCTCAGCAGGATCGGTATCACCTACAACTGTGTTGATCAAGAATTCCATCTGCCTGAGCACGCCCTCGGGCCCACTATCCACATCGGTATCGGTCCGCTCATAGATATGGATCTGGCCCTCACGATCGATCTTGACTGCTCGCAGCTGTGTTCCACCAAGGTCAACGCCGACAACATATCTCATAAAGGCTTTCCTTTGCCTGTGCTTCGTTCTGACCAGGTATTATAACGGGAAGCTCAAAAGAACCAAGAACCAAGAACCAAGAACCTAACGAAAGAACAAAGAACAGGCAAACCAAGAACCAAGCAGTACCACTGACTCCCCTCGCCTGCGGCAACCGACGCCGAAGCTGGCGGAGGTTCGGGGAAGGGGAACGCCCGCAGGGCAAGGGGTGAGGGCCTGATTTATTCCCCTGCGCAAAACCCGAGTGCTGTTGCCGCTGCAATGGCACTATGCTATACTTGCCGCCATTCAATTCCGCAGTGCTGCTAGACTCTGGTTGTCGGCACGATCAGCAATGTTTGTGTCTGTGGGAGTTGTCACCCAGCAAGCATCTTGCATCTTGAACGGAGTTGCTATGCATTTGCGGCATGCCGCCCGCACCGATGTCGGCAAGACGCGCGATCACAACGAAGATAGTTACGGCATGGAGGCTGGTGGTGAGCGTGCCGCGTCAGGCGCGCTCTTTGTCGTATGCGACGGAATCGGAGGCTATGCCAGCGGCGAGGTTGCCAGCGATCTGGCTGTGAAGACCATCATCGATCGCTTTTATGCCGCCGTCGAGCAGCCGCCCGATGCCGCGCTCAGCGCCGCGTTTGAAGAAGCCAACCGTGTGGTCTTCCAGCAGGGCGGCGGCAAGATGGGAACTACCGGCGTTGCCGCGCTGTTCCGCGATGACGCGGTGGTGCTGGCGAATGCAGGCGATTGTCGCGCCTATCTGGTTCGCGGCGGCAAGATCCGGCAGATCACGCACGATCACTCGTTTGTAGCCGAGCAGGTCGCGGCTGGCATGCTGACCGAGGAGCAGGCCCGCGAAAGCTCGTATCGGCATATCATCACCCGCGCGATCGGCCATCGCTCAGATCTCGAAGTCGATGTGTTTCGCGAGCCGCTGCTCCAGAGCGATATTCTGGTGCTGTGTAGCGACGGACTGCATAGCCAGGTCGAGCCCAATGAGATCGCGCTGGCTGTGACAAAAGTGTCGCTCGACGATGCCTGCCGGGCGCTGGTCAAGCTCGCCAACGATCGCGGCGGCCCCGACAATATCACGGTGATCGCCGTCGAGGTGACCGAGCTAACCTTTACGCCGGATCGACCGTACGGCCAGCAAGAAGAGCCTCCTGGCTCGCTTGCCCGCACCGCGCGTCTGGAAACTCCCGAGACGACTCCGACAGGAACGGCGCGGCTGGAAACGGCAGAGCCTCAAACCGTCTATGGGCCGGCTCCCCTGGTCGATCGCCGCAAAGGTAGCGACCGGCGTGGCAGTGCAGCAGGTGCTGTTGATCGCCGTGCCGCGCCGGTTGCGCCGGTTGTGCCGCCAGCACCGCGCCCGGCCTCTAACCCCGCGCGCTCATTCATCTTCTGGATGATCGGCCTGCTGCTGATCGCCGCGATTATCTTCGGTGCCTACTGGGTCGTGTTCCAGAACCAGGGCATCGCCGCGCCGTCGCCGCGCCCGCAGCCAACACTGACGCCGCCAGGTCTGCGCACCACGACGCCGGTCGCGCCGACGTTTGTGCCGACGACCAGCGCTACAACCGCTCCCTGACACGGTTTTTCCGCGAAAGAAAAACGGCTCTTTCACGATGGTGAAAGGGCCGTCATGGTATAATGCGCACAGATATTCGAGTATGAACACGGGGGATGAGATGCCGATTCGCGTACTAGAGGCGGATGTTGCAGCAAAGATTGCGGCTGGCGAAGTTGTCGAGCGTCCCGCATCGGTCGTCAAGGAGCTGGTCGAGAACGCGATCGATGCCGGCGCGACCGAGATCCGCATCGAGATTCGGGGCGGCGGCCAGCGCGAGATTCGGGTGATCGATAATGGCTGCGGCATTCCCGCCGATGAGCTTGAGACTGCCTTTCAGCGCCACGCGACCTCCAAGCTCCAGACGGCAGAAGATCTTTTCGATGTTCATACGCTCGGCTTTCGCGGCGAAGCGCTGCCGTCGATCGCGACGGTCTCGCAGATCGTGTGTATGTCGCGCACTGCCGACGCGCCCAGCGGCGTCGAGCTGCGCATCGCCGGCGGCGAGTTTCAGGGCCGCACGCCCTGTGGTGGCTCGCCCGGTACGACCTTCATCGTCAAAAATCTCTTCTATAACACGCCCGCGCGGCTCAAGTTCATGCGCTCTGAGGCGACCGAATCAGCGCAGATCAACTCGGTGGCTGAGCATTACGCGCTGGCCTATCCCGAGATCCGCTGGACGCTGATGATCGATGGGCGGCTGAGTATGCAGACGCCCGGCTCGGGCCAGCTGATCGATGCGCTGATGGAGCTGTACGGCCTTGATATTGCCCGCCAGCTGGTCGCCGTGGAAGATGCCGACGGCGAGGGCGAGAGCCGCACCACCGTGCGTGGCTTTGTCAGCCAGCCGTCGCTGAGCCGCTCGGCGCGCACCTCGCTGCATTTGTTTGTCAATAAGCGCTGGGTGAAAGCGAGCGGGCAGCTCGCCTTCACGATCGAAGAGTCGTATCACAATCTGCTGATGAAGGGCCGCCATCCGCTGGCAGTGTTGTATATCGACGTCGAGCCGAGCGCCGTGGATGTGAACGTGCATCCGACCAAGGCCGAAGTCAAGTTTGTGCATCAGCATCAGGTTCATGCGCTGGTTGGCCGCGCGGTTCGCACGGCGCTGGCGGAGCAGGCCGGCATTCACGATCTGATGCTGCCCGGATCGCGACCGTCGGAAACGCTTCAGCGCCGGATTGAGCTGCGCCAGGTTGGCACCAGCCGGGAGCAGCCAAGCACTCGCTGGTCGCAGCCCGCGCTGTATAGCGGCAGTCAGGAGCCAGAAACCGCCGCGCCGTCCGAATCGTCCTGGAACGAGGCGATCACTGAGCCCGCGCCGGCTGCGACGATGATCGCGCCGTCCGTGGACCGCGAGCAAGATCGCGATGCGGATCTCCCCGAGACCGACGATCTGCCGCGTGAAACCGCGCCGCGCTTCCAGCCAGCCGCTCCGGCACGCCAGGACACGCCGATCGCTCAGCCGGGCGCGCAGACTCCCGCCTCGGTGCCGATGCCGCCCAAGGCTGGCCCGACGCGCTTGCCGCCGCTGCGAGTGGTTGGTCAGGTCAGCGAGACTTATATTGTCGCTGAGGCACCGGATGGCCTCTACCTGGTCGATCAGCACGCGGCTCATGAGCGCGTCGTCTTCGAGCGCCTGATGAACGAGCGCGGCAGCCTACAGATCGATAAGCAGCATCTGCTGCTGCCGGCCTCGATCGATATGCCGCCCGGCATGGCGACGCTGCTGCTGGGTAACGCCGAGCTACTGGATGAGTGGGGCTTCGAGCTTGAGGATTTCGGCAGCGGGACGCTACGGGTGCGCTCGGTGCCACACGGCCTGCGCGAAGGCCAGATCCCCGAGGCGCTCTACGAGCTGGCGGATCATCTCAACGAGGTCAGCGGCTCCACGCCCGAGGATTGGCGCGAAAAGATGCTCACCACGATCGCCTGTCACTCGGCGGTACGCGCCGGCCAGACGCTCTCGCATGAGGAGATGCGCCAGCTCTTGCAGCAGCTTGAGCGCTGTGCATTTCCCCGGACCTGCCCGCATGGCCGGCCAACGGCGCTGCTGCTGAGCCAGTCGCAGCTTGAGCGGCAGTTTGGGCGAAAAGGGTAGAAGAACAAAGAACAGGCAAACAAAGAACAAAGGAATACCGCCTTCTCCTCGCCCTCTGCAACCGAAGCGGAAGCCCGCTGAGGTTCGGGGAAGGGGGTGCCGCATTAGCGGCGGGGGTGAGGGCCTGAAACAAAGGAACAAAAACCGCTGATGTGTTTTTGTTCCTTTGTTTTTTTGTTCTTTTGTTCTTGCGCCTAGCCGACCAGCTTCTGGACTTCCGGCGCTAGCTCCTCAAACGTGATGCCGCCCTCGAAGCGGCCCGCGATGTTGCCGCTCTTATCGACCAGGAACAGCCACGGCTCGGTCTTGAGCCCCCACTCCTGCATCGCCTGAACTTGCTGCAGCTTCTCAAAGGGATACTGATAGATCTCGACGTGGACCGGATTGAACTTGTCGCCGTAGGTATCGACGAGGCGGCTCAGCACATCGACGCCGGGGCCGCACACGGCGGTCTGGCAAAAGCCCGGCGTAGCAAACAGGATCAGACTCGGCTTGCCGCTGTTCACCGCCTGATCGATCGACAGCTGGTAGAGCCGCGTGTCGGGCGCAGTGTCCGAGGTGATCGTCAGCAGGTCCTCGACGTCGTTGGCGGTGGGCGTTTTGGTTTTGGGCGCGGGCGCTCCAATCGTCGGCGCTGAGCCCTGTGGCGCGACCTCAAGCTCCATGCGCTTGGATGTAACGGCCTGATTGGGGCGCTGCGTCTCGATCTCCACGCCCCAGGTTCCGGCGACATCAAAGGTTGGCTTGACGATAAACGTGCCGCGCGGGCCGAGTCCTTCGCCGTAGTAGCGCGCTTCTTCCTCACCGACCAGCTCCGGCTCGCTGCCGGTCAGCTTGTAGTAGCGCACGCGCACCTTGGTCGCGGCGGCATCCGGGATCGGCACATTATTTTCCAGCAGGCCGAGCGCCAGTCGGTTCGGCCCGACGATCACCTCTGAGGTTGCCAGCACCGGCTGAAGCCCGCCGTCTTGAGTCGTGGTTGTGTGTGTAGCGCCGGCGCTGTGATCGTGGGGCGTATTGGCAGTCGCGCCGAAGCTGTCGTTATTGGTTGGCTGTCCGCACGCGACGAGCAGCGCGACCAGCGCGCAGATCATCCCGAGCTTGCGAATTGGCATGTCGATTCTCCAATAAGGCCATGATGAATGTGCTAGACTCTACATCATGAGTAGGTATTTGAACGATCGAATGAGCATTGTACACCGGATTCTACGGCTAGCGCCGATGATAGGATTGCTGGCGCTGCTGATCGGCTGCGCGGCACCCACGGGCCAGGCGAGCCAGCCGGTTGTCGGCGCTGAAGTGCCGGACTTTACACTGCCGGCGCTTTCCGGCGAGACGCTGCGTCTCTCGGAACTGCAAGGCCACGTCGTGATCATCAACTTCTGGGCCTCGTGGTGCCAGCCGTGCGTCAACGAAACGCCGCGCCTGGTGAGCTGGTACGAGCAGCACCACGACGCCGGACTTCAGGTCATCGGCGTGGACACGCTGTATCAAGATTCGCGGGAGTCCGTGGAAACCTTCGCGAACGAATATAAGATCAGTTATCCTGTGCTGGTGGATGAGGTTGGTGATATTTCGCGGCAGTGGCAGGCGCGACAGCTGCCGCGCTCCTACGTGGTCGATCGCGAGGGCGTGCTACGCTTTGTGCGGATCGGCGAGTTGACCGAGCGCGATTTCGAGCAGCAGGTGCGTCCGCTGTTAGAGCAATCGGCTGGTAGCTAGCAGGCTGTGCCGGTAGCTGTCACAGCGCGCGGCTATCGTGGTGGCAACCAGCCGCATCAACTGGATTTGGTTGATCACCAAAGGAGGCACACCCATGGCCAAGAGTACTGCGACAACCGTGCAAGCGTATCTGGATGAGCTGCCGGAAGATCGCCGCGCCGTCCTGTCCACTGTGCGCGAGACGATTCTGCGCCACCTGCCGGACGGCTACCAGGAGACCATGAACTGGGGCATGATCGCCTATGAGATTCCTCTGTCGCGCTATCCCACGACCTATAATCGCCAGCCGCTCAGCTATGTCGCGCTGGCCGCGCAGAAGAACTACTATGCGCTGTATCTTTCAAACGTGTACGGCGACGCGGAGCAAGAGGCGCGGCTGAAAGCAGCGTTTGCTCAAGCCGGCAAAAAGCTCGACATGGGCAAGTCCTGCCTGCGCTTCCGCGCCTTGGCCGATGTGCCCTGGGAAGCGATCGGCGAGATTGTCGCTGGCACGACACCCGACGACTATATCAAGCAGTACGAGGCGGCACAGCAGAGCAGGCAGCGCGCATAAATTCCGGCTGAGGCGTGAAAAGCACAGCGTACACGGCAGATCGAGCAGCTCGCCTATATCGCAGCCGCGCTGTGCTACTGAATCGTGAATTGGAACGAGAGCATACTGTGATCCGAGGCCGCCGCGTTGACCAGTACCTGCTGCCGGGCCGCGCTGCCGCCACGCACATACACGCGATCCAGCTCATGCCCGCGCACCGCTTTGATCCCTGGCGGGAACGGAATATGCGACAGGCCGATGCTGCGCGCGACCGCCTCTAAGATCCGCACGCGGCCCTTTTCCCAGGTGTTGAAATCGCCGACGAGAATGATCGGGCCGTGGTGATGCCGCAGCTGGTCCTCGAATTGCAGCATTTGATCGAGAAACGGTCGGCGTAGGCGGAAGTTGATCCCGTGGCTGTTGAGCACCAGCAGCGCCTGATCGATCGGACAATCCGGCTGATCGATCGGATAGTAGGTGCACATTGCGGTCTTGGGCGTTCTGGTGACCGGCTCAAGATAGCGCGACAGCAGGAACTGGGTTTTCATCG
>JAFAYS010001111.1 GCA_019240175.1 Chloroflexota bacterium
GCGCGAACGAGAGCGCTGCGACGAGCAACAACAGTCGAAACGATGAGTGGGCGAGGAATCGGGTCATGATCAACCTCGTGCGATAGAAGGGCTGCGGGTGGACTCGCAAGAACAGAGAACAGAGAACAAAGAACAGGGCGGTGCTGATGGACATTGGTTCTTTGCTGCTTTGTGCTTTGTGCTCTACAGCGTACCTGGGTTTACCAATTTTTGACTTTAGCACGGCGCAATACCTGAGATCAAGTAGGGAAATCCCTACCTTTGGTCGCCTCTGCGCGTGATGAATGGTTGACCGCAGATTTGCGCCTCGCTACAATTACACATTGTAGTAGGTACTATTTGACATAACTTTAGGGATCTTCCAGAAAGAGCAGTCAACCATGAGTCGCGCCTGGCTTTACGATCCGTCCTGGTATCACGCGCTGACGCTCGACGAACGGATCGCGCTTCTGCGCAAGCATGCGCACAGCCGCGCCACCACGATCAACACGGAGCTTGGTACGCGGCGCATGCAGCGCTGGCAGGCGCAAACGCCGTTTAGTAGCCCCTCGCTCTTTGCCCAACGTCTGGCTCAGGACGGTCTCGACGCGGCTGAGCTGCTGTATCTGCTGAGCGAGCCGATCGCCGCGCTGCGAGATCGCGCCGAGGAGCTGCCTGTGTGGCTGCTACAGCTGGCCGAGGTTTTTGTCGCGGGCGCGGAGTCGCTGCCGGTTGAGCTGCCGCCGGCGCTTGAGAGCCAGGAGACCGCGCGCTTCCTGAGCCTGATCGAGCCGCTGATCGGCCAGGGCCGCGCAAAGCTGTGCGCCGGGATCGCCGCGCTGATCGAGCGTTATCCTGGCGCGCCCTTCGATGCAGCTGCGGCGGAAACGATCATGTATGCCCAGCTTCCGCCGCAGCTGCTGCCGCTGATCAGCCGTGTGCTGGTGTTGGAGCTCCATGTCGCGCGGCTACAAGGCGTGCTTGAGGGCGAAACGGCTCAAGCGCGGTTTCAAAGCTTTCTTCAGCGGCTGAGCCGGCACGACAACATGCTGCCCGTGCTACAGGAGTATGCGCCGCTGGCGCGTCTGCTGGTGCAGCGCATCGACGCGTGGGCGAGTGTCAGCCTGGAATTTTTGTCACGTCTCTGTGCCGACTGGCCCGCGATGCAGGCGCTGATCGGCCCGGAAACTGAGCCGGGAAAGCTGGCGGCGATCGACGGCGCGGCAGGTGATCGGCATCGTGGCGGGCGCAGCGTGCTAATCGCCAGCTTCGACTCGGGCTGGCAGCTAGTTTATAAGCCGCGCTCGATGGCCGTGGATGTGCATTTTCAACAGCTGCTGGCCTGGCTAAATCAGCGGGGAACGCATCCGCCTTTTCGCACGCTGCGGATTCTCGATCGTGCAACCTACGGCTGGGTTGAGTTTGTGGCGGCGCAGAGCTGTACCGCGCTCGACGAGGTGCGGCGCTTTTACGAGCGGCAGGGCGGGTATCTCGCGCTGCTCTACGTGCTGGAAGCTACCGATTTTCACTTCGAGAATCTGATTGCCGCCGGCGAGCAGCCCGTGCTGATCGACCTGGAGTCGCTGTTTCATCCGCGTGCGGGTGGCCAGGATCTGCATGAGGCGGATCTGCTGGCCGGCGATGCGCTGTCACGCTCGGTGCTGCGGGTTGGCATGCTGCCGCAGCGCAGCTGGTCGAATGCCGAGTCTGAGGGTGTGGATCTCAGCGGCCTGGGCTCACTCGCGGGCCAGATCTCACCCAGCGCCATGGCCTACTGGGAAGGCGGCGGCACCGACGAGATGCGACTGGCGCGTAAACGCATGGCCATGCGCGGCGGTAAGAATCGTCCGCTGCTCGACGGGGCGGAGGTGGATCTGCTGGATTTTGCGGATCAGATTGTCGCGGGCTTTACAACGATGTATCGTCTGCTGCTGCGAGAGCGCGACGCGCTGCTGGCGGCTGACGGGCCGCTGGCGCAATTCGCCGCCGACGAGATTCGCGTTATCGCCCGTGCGACGCATGTCTACGCCTTGCTGCTCGGCGAAAGCTACCATCCGGATCTGCTGCGCAGCGCGCTGGATCGCGATCGTCACTTCGATCGCCTGTGGGTTGGCGTCGATCGGCGTCCGCATCTGATGCGCCTGATTCCCTACGAGCGCGCCGATCTGCATCGCGGCGACATTCCGATGTTTACCTCGCGTCCCGACTCGCGTGATGTGTGCAGCAGCGCCGGCGAGCGCATCGCTGGCTTCTTCGACGCGAGCGGCCTGGATCTGGTGCGGCAGCGTCTGCGCGGACTGAGCGAGGATGATCTCGGTCGGCAGCTCTGGTTTGTCAGTGCCTCGCTGGCCACGCTGGCGATCAATCTTGAGCTGGATCAACAGCCGCGCTACCAGCTTGTCGCGCCGTCGCAGCCTGTGGATCGAGAGCGACTACTGGCGGCGGCGCGGGCGGTCGGCGATCGGCTGGCGGCGCTGGCGCTGCGCGGCGCGGACGGTGCGACCTGGATCGGCCTGACGCTTGAGCGCAATAGTCACTGGTCGCTGGTGCCGCTGGGCGCGGATCTGTACAGCGGATTGCCCGGCGTGGCGCTGTTTCTGGCTCAGCTGGGCGCGATCACGGGTGAGCAGCGCTACACCGAGCTGGCGCAAGCCGCCCTCAGCACGCTGCGCCGCCTGGTCGATCGCTCAGAGGTGACGCTGATCGGTGGGTTCAGCGGCTGGGGCGGAGTCGTGTATGTGCTTGCCCAGCTTGGCGCTCTGTGGTCGCAGCCGGAGCTGCTGCGCGAGGCCGAGCGACTGGCCGAGTC
>JAFAYS010000060.1 GCA_019240175.1 Chloroflexota bacterium
TCGCCCGCGCCGGTCGATCAGCAGCCAGCGGTGCCTGCGGATGTTGCCAGCGCCAATCCGGCGATCGTTCCCAACCCCCAGGCGTTGACTGCCGGCGGCTTCGAGTACTCGTTCGGCAGTAGCATTACCAATGTCGCAACCGGTAGCTACGGTGGCGCGACGCCAGCCCGTGGTCAATACCTGATCGTGCTGGCGTGGGTGCGCAACACGGGAGCGACGCCCGCGCAGATTCCGGATGGCTTCTTTGTGGTCAAAGATG
Source organism: Chloroflexota bacterium (assembly GCA_019240175.1). Classification (GTDB taxonomy): domain Bacteria; phylum Chloroflexota; class Chloroflexia; order Chloroflexales; family Kallotenuaceae; genus LB3-1. The sequence goes on from JAFAYS010000060.1 coordinate 260, forward strand.
CTCAGGGCCGCGTTTCCGACTTCAACCGGGCCGCGTCGGTCGATTACATCAACCGCTTCGGCGGCACCGGCGCAGGCGGCGCAGGCGATTATGCAGCCGATGCTCAGTTGCCGCCAGGCGCGCCGCTTGGCAGCATTCCGCTGCTCTTCGACATCGCGCCGGATGCGACAAACGTTGTGCTGTTCAGCCGCGATAATCCCAGCCAGGGCTTCCGCGTGCGCTAAAGCAGGCAGCTAGCTCAAGACGGGAGCGGACAGGAGATCGAAAACTCCTGTCCGTTTTTATTTTGCGGGATTGTTATTCTTCCTCGTCCGGCTCGTCGCTGAGGGCTGCGTTCGAGTCAAAGGCCGGGCCGCGTCCGATGTTGATCCGCGCGAACAGTTGCTCTTGCTCAAACACGATCATGCCGCGCTTGAACGATTCGAGCACGGTCCACAACGTGACGATCACTTCGTTGCGGCTCATGGCCAGGCTCAGCAGATCTTCAAAGCTGATCCAGGTTTGCTGGCGCAGCACGTCACGCAGCCGCGCGCGTACATCGGCGATGGTGATGATTTTGGGTGCCGGCATCGCAACCGGGTCGTCCTCGATCGGCAGCATCAGCTGAAGCCGGCGCTGGATCGCCGCCAACAGATCCGACATGCTCACGTCGAGCTTGGCCGGCGGCTTGCGTGGCGGGATCGGCGGCGCGGCGCGGCGGGCGTAGGCGCGGTGATTTTCCTGCTCCCAGGTGCGCAGCTGGGTCGCCGCCTGCTTGAAGCGCCGGTACTCGATCAGCTGGCGGGCAAGCTGATCGCCGACGTCTTCCTCATCGCGCGGCGCGACCTCGACCGGTGGCCGCGGCAGCAGGGCGCGGGTCTTGATCACCAGCAGCTTTGCGCCGATCACCAGAAACTCGGCGATCACATCGGGGTCGGGCGATTCGACGGCGGCGACGGCCTGCATGTATTGCTCGGCCACACGCGCCAGCGAGATCGTGGTGATGTCGAGCTGGCGCTGCTCGATCAGGCTGAGCAGCAGATCGAGCGGGCCGCTGTAGCTTTCGAGCTGAAGCTGCGGCTTGGTAGATGCGAGGGTGGCCTGGTTGTTGCTGGACATAGGGCATAGTGTAGCATACTCGCCGGATCGTCAGCGTGCCTGAGGTGAAACGGCGATCCAGGCAGAGCAGAAGGAGTGGAGATCATTATGAGCCAGCAGCTAAACGGCAAAAAAGTCGCGATTTTGGTCGCGCATGGCTTTGAGCAGGTCGAGCTGACCGAGCCCAAGCAGGCGCTTGAGCAGGCCGGCGCGCAGACGCAGATTGTTTCGCCGGAGCAGGGCCAGGTCAAAGGCTGGCAGCATACCGAGTGGGGCGATCAGTTCCCGGTGGATGTGCCGCTCAACCAGGCCAGCGCCGACGACTACGACGCGCTGCTGCTGCCCGGCGGCGTGATGAATCCCGATCATCTGCGGCGTAACCAGCAGGCTTTGCAGTTCGTGCGCTCGTTCTTCGAGGCCGGCAAGCCCGTCGCGGCGATCTGCCACGGCCCGTGGACGCTGATCGACGCTGGCCTGGTCCAGGGCCGCAAGATGACCTCGTACGAGTCGATCCAGAGCGATCTCAAGAACGCCGGCGCGCAATGGGTCGATCAAGAGGTTGTGGTGGACCAGGGCCTGGTCACCAGCCGCAAGCCCGACGATATCCCGGCCTTCAATCGCAAGATGATCGAAGAGTTCGCCGAGGGCCGTCACGAGAAGCAGCGAACCGCCTAAACTTTGTTCGTGGATGCGCCTCCTTCCTGCGGGAAGGGGGCGTGTTGTTGTGTAGGAGGATGTATGCTTGAAACGCTCGACCTGAGCAAAAGCCTGTCCAAAGCCGAGTACAACGCGCAGCTGGAGCCGCTGCAAGACGAGCTGCACGGCTTACATCTGCAAGCGCTCGATCAACAAAGGCCGATCATCGTCGTGTATGAGGGCTGGGACGCCGCCGGCAAAGGTGGCAATATTCGCCGCCTGACCGAGCGTCTCGATCCGCGTTTTCTGGCGGTCCA
>JAFAYS010000105.1 GCA_019240175.1 Chloroflexota bacterium
CGATCTTTTACAACATCATGGGCATTCGCATTCGAGCCCAGGGCGCGGAAAAAGCGCGGCTCTACGACGAGATCATGCAGGCGCTGCCCACGATCACCGATCCCGAGACCGGCAAGCCGATCATCCAGCGCGCGTTTCGCGGCACCGATTACTACCAGGGCGCGGAGGGCGCGAGTATTCCCGACATCATCGCGATCACCGATCCCGAGTATGGCTGTAGCTACTACCTGAGCCACTACAGCTCGGTTGTGACACGCCGCGCGGTGGTCACGGGTCCGGCCAAGCACCGCAGCGAGGGCATTTTTATCGCGCATGGGCCGGGCGTGCAGGTGCATTCCGCGCCGCTGGCGGATCTGCATATCGAAGATGTCGCGCCGACCGCGCTGCACGGTATGGGCGTGCCGGTTCCCAGCGACATGGACGGTCGTGTGCTGACCGAAGCTTTCGCGCCTGAGCTGCTGGCGAGTCGTTCGCTCCAGCCCGGCACGCCGATGGAGTACTGGCCGAGCGCTGCACAGCCGACTTTCGATGAGGACGAGATGTCGGCGGAGGATGAGGCCGAGATTCGCGATCGGCTGCGCGCGCTGGGCTACTTCGAGTAGCGATGAGGATCTCATGACGAACGGGGCTGCACAACCGGTCTTTGTGTCGATCCAGACCACCGCTTTCTCCGGCGCGACGCTGCTGGCGACGCTGCTGGCGGCGCATCCTGAGATCGCGACGATCGGCGAGATGAACGGGCTGATTGCGCGGGAAGATCCCGAAAGCTATCTTTGCTCGTGCGGCCAGCGGATCAAGCTGTGCGCGTTCTGGCAGGCAGTTGGATCGGAAATGCTCCGGCGCGGCCAGAACTTCGATGCTGCGGATTTTAGTACGCAGTTTGCGCTGGGCGGTCCGCGCGTGGTGCAGCATCTGCGCAAGCGCAGCTTCGGCCATCCACGGCTCAACGCCCTCCGAGATGCGCTTTTCGCGGCCTGGCCTGCCGAGGTACGACGGATCAAGCAGCTGGTGGCGCGCAATCAGGCGCTGATCGAGTCGGTGCTGGCGGTGACCGGCAAGCGCGTGTTTGTCGACACGTCCAAGGATCGGCTGCGGCTGCCGATGCTGCGGCGCTACTCGTCGCTGGATCTGCGGGCTGTTCATCTCCTGCGCGATGTGCGCGGCGTGGTGGCGTCGCGGCTACGGCGTGGCGCGGCGATCGATGCGCGCGAGGCGGCGCGGCAGTGGGCCACGCTGCACGAGCGGATTCGCCGCACGCTGAGCGCGCTGCCGCCCGACAAGCGTTTGCAGATCGGCTATGAAGCGTTTTGCAGCGATGTGCGCAGCACGCTAGCCCAGCTCGATCGGTTTTGTGGCGTCGATCCCGCGCGCCGACCCGTCGACCTGTGGCCGGAGTCGCATCATATCGTCGGCAACGAGATGCGCTTGAAGCAGATCTCGGAGATTCGGCTCGACGAGCGCTGGCGATCGATCCTGAGCGAAGATCAGCTGGCGGCGATCCGCTGGGGGGCGGGCAGCACGAGTCTGCGGTACGGGTATCGGTAAAGAACAAAAGAACCAAGGAACAAAAGAACAAAAATATAGTAACGAAACCCTTTGTTCCCTTGTTCGCTTGTTCCTTTGTTTGCCTGCAGGACCGGAACAAAAATATTTCATCATAACCCTTTGTTCCCTTGTTCGCTTGTTCCTTTGTTCGTCGGTTAAGGAGCACACAGTGGCAGCGGCACGACTATCGCATTTGCGCAAATCGATCTTCTCGCAGCTCGCCGGCCTGAGCGTCGGGCGCTCCTGGCTGGATGCGCGGCATCTGCCGGACTGGCTGCCGGTGCTGCTGGGCGTGAGCTTCGGCCTGGCTGCGGCGCTGCTGATCGTCAATGGGCTGTGGATTATGCTGGTGCCGCTGGCCGCGCTGGTGCCTGCCACGATTCTCTTTCTGCGCTATCCATTTATCGCCGTGATCCTGTGGATTCTGGTCTTCCCGTACTTCGTCGCCACGCCCAACGACGCGTTCAGGATCATGTACTGGCTGCTGCATCGCATGATGATTCCGGCGGCGCTGGTGCTCGTGATCTTTAGCGATTGGCTCGGCGTGAGTAACCGCAAGCCAGTGCGCTTTGGTCGCGCCGAGCTGTGCCTGCTGATCTTCATGCTGCTGGCGCTGGCCAATATCACCCTGCTGACGCCGCGACCGACGCAGATTCTTATTCGCTTCTACGATCGGCTGTTTGTGCCGTTCTGCATGTATCTGCTGGTGCGGCTGATCGCGCCGACGGGCCGCGACCTGCGACGGCTGGGCTGGGCCGGGCTGATCACGCTGGTCGCCGAAACAATCATCGGGCTGCTGGGCTGGTTCGCGCCGCAGGTGCTGCCCGAGCAGTGGCTGAATCGCCTGGGCGAGCGCACCGTAGGCACATTTGGCAATCCGGCGGTTTATACCAGCACGCTGATCTTTCTGGCGCTGATCTTCTTGCAGTACGGCATGCAAAGCCGCTCGCGTGGACTACGCGCGCTGTCGCTGTGTGTGCTGGGGCTGGCCTATCTCGCTACGTTTTTCTCGTTCTCGCGCGGCAGCTGGCTTGGCGCGGCGCTAGTCTGGCTGGGGCTGCTGTTCGTGTATCCCGCCGTGATGCGCCGCTGGACCGCCGCCGTGCTGGCCGCTGGGCTCCTGCTGGTCAGCACTATGTTCGCGCAGGAGCTTGAGTGGGCTTCCGCGCGCATCGGCGATCAGGATACCGCGCAGGGCCGCGTGCTGGGTGCTGCTACCGCTTTCAACATGATCGAGAGCAAGCCGTTCCTGGGCTGGGGCTTCGACACCTACGATCTGTACGACGAAGAGTTCAAAACTCGCGTGGCAGAAATTCCTGTCCGCGAGCATCAAACGTCACATAACACCTATCTGCTGTTTATCGCGGAGATGGGTGGGCTGAGCCTGTTCTTCTATCTGTTCCCGGCGTTCTGGTGGCTGCTGATGACGCGCAAAGTCTGGCGACGCCTGCCCGCGAGCGGCTTTTTGAGCTGGCAGCTGGTGGCGATGCTGTGGCTGCTGCTGCTCGATCATTTTGCCGTCAGTAATTTCATGGACATGATCCAGTCGAATCTTTTCGGCACGACGATCTGGTGGCTGGCGCTGGGCCTGATCGCCAGCGTGGTGCATCGCCATCTGGAGCCGGGCCGCATCGAAGCGCCGCAGTGGACGTACCAGCGGCCACAGCTCACCGCCAGGCGCGGCGCTGGTCTGGGCTGGGCCACGCAGAACGATCGCAGAGGGTAGCGCGGAGTTTGAGCGAGAAACGCATGAAAGCAGAGTCAACAATCGGCCAGTCCTACACGCCAGTGAACGCGGTTGGCAAGCCGGCGGGCAAGCTCGGCGCGCGCAAAACCCTGGCGGCGATCGCCAATCGGCTGCGGCGTGCGGCGCGCGTGGGCAACTACTGGTACTGGCTCGACGCTCCCGAGCTGGCGAACGGCATCGAGATCGCCGCGCTGATCGCGCCGCTACGCTACGACGTACTGATCCGCCGCGATTTCCTGGCTTTCTACGCCGACCATCGCGGCCTGTACGTCTCCGATTTTGCGGCGTTTATCCAGGCCGCCAGGCAGGGCCCGTATTATCGCTGGTTCATGTCCTCCGAGGCAATCCGCTGCAAGCGCGAACTGCTGACGGATGCGGACGCGCTTGAGCAGGAGTTTGTCCAGCGCGTGCGGCGGGCAGCCGGCGTCTACGAGGATATGCTGGCGCACGGTTTTCGTCCGCAGTCGCCGATCATCCTCAAAACTGCCGAGCAGCTGCTGCCGCCGACCACCGATCCGCAGGGAGCGCCGAGCGGCAAGCAGGTTTCGGCGCGCTACTTCCTGGCCGACGGCTGTCACCGGCTGGCGATGCTGCTGCTGCTGGGCTACACGCTGCTGCCGGCTGAGTATCTGCAGGTCAAATGTTTTCGCCGGTTCAGCCCGTTCGACAGTACCAGCTTACTGGCGCGTAGCCTGACGCTGGAACCCGACGCCTACTTTCGCTTTTTGTCTGGCCGCTACTGCGCGCCTGCCGTTTGTACCGATAAAGCGCAGTTTTTGGACTATATCCAACAGCACAAGCCCAAGTTTATGGCCGAAGTTACCTCGATCCTCCGCGTGGATGGATTCGAATAAAAACTGACGAAGCACATGTTCGCAGGGATTCGCTCCCGCTGCTGCAAGAGGTCGTTTATGCGCAAGTCTTTGATCATTGGCGGATGGATTTTGCTGGCGCTGCTTTCCGCCGCGACGTTTATGCTGCTCAACTGGGAGCAGCCGAACGCGAATGCGGCGTCCAACGAGGGCGCTCCACCGGTGGCTAGCCTGCCGGCGATCAGCGCCGATGCCCCTGCGATCGAGACCAGAGCCCGCGTCGTGCCGGCGCAGACCGTCGAGCTTAGCTTTCCCAACAAAGGCATCGGCGACGGCGTGATGGTGCAAGATGTTCTGGTCCGCGAGGGTGCGGTGGTGAAAAAAGGCGATGCGCTGGCCCAGCTAGATGCCCGCGACGTGCAGCTGCGGGTCGAGAACGCGCAGGCGGCGCTGGCGCAGGCGCAGGCCGAGCACCAGCAGCTTACAGCCGATGTTAGCGCCGATAAGTTGCGGTCGGATGCCGAGCTTGCGACGTTGCAGGCTGAGGCCGAGGCAGCGCGGCTGCGGGCGGCGGCGGATGCTGCCAAGCTGCGCGCGGATGCAGCCCAGGCGCGCGCGGAAGGCCGCACGACGGTCGCGACGACGCTCGAAAACAGCGCGGCGTCAGTGGTGCAGGCGGCGGCTGTGCTTGAGGCGAATGCTAAAGCCAACCAGGAGCAGAGCGCGCAGCTGACGGCGGCGCTGGAAAGCTCCCGTGCGGCGACGATCGCGGCGGCGCAGGCCAAAGTGCAGCAGGCCGAGGCGACGCTCAAGCGTGAGCAGCTGGCGCTCGATCTCACAACGTTGCGCGCGCCGATCGATGGCACTGTGATCAACGTCAACATCACGGCGGGCGAAATTTCGGGTGTGATCGACCCAGCGATCACGATCGCCGACGTTTCCTCGTGGCAGGTCGAGTCCAGCAGTCTGCTCGATCGCAATGTGGCCCAGCTGCGCGAGGGCGATCCCGCGACGATCACCTTTGACGCGCTGCCCGACCTGACGCTGCCCGGCAAAGTTTCGCGGATCAAGCCGACGACCGGCGATGCTGGCGCGACCGAGAGCACTTTCATCGTGATCGTGGTGCCGGATAGCCAGGACGAGCGCGTGCGCTGGAATATGGCCGCCTCGGTCTCAATCGGCGCGCAATAAGAAAGGCCAGTTTCATGACCTTGTTACCGGCTCCAGCCTCATCCGAACGCCAGCCCGATCCGGCGGTGTTCCGCCACGCGCGGATGGCCCGTGATTATCTGACCTCGTATGTGCGATCACGCGGCGAGCTGCGATCGTTTCGCTCGATCGAGCGCTACTGCATGTTCATCGGCCACGCGCGCAGCGGGCATAGCATCGTCGGCGCGATGCTGGACGCGCATCCCAACGTGATCTTGCCCGACGAGGTCGACGCGCTGCGCTATGTAGCGGCGGGCTTTAGCCGTGAGCAGCTGTTTCATATTCTGCTGGCGCGCTCACGCCGGCAAGTGATCAAAGAGCGCACCAAAGCCGGACGTAACGGCAAGGCGTACTCGTACCGCGTGCCCGATCAGTGGCAGGGCCGCTTCAGCACGCTCAAGGTGATCGGCGACAGCAAGGCCGGCAAATCGACGCAGCGGCTGGTGCAAAGCCCGGCGATCCTGGATCGATTGCGGCGCTGCATGGGCCCTGTCGATCTGCGCTTCATCCATGTTGTGCGCAATCCCTACGACAACATCAGCACCTTGATGGTGCGCGGCGGTCGCAGCTTCGACAACGCGATCACGCAGTACTTCGCCAACTGCGAGGCGCTGGTCGCGATCCGGCGGCGCGTCGGCGATAGCCTGCTGACGATTCGCCAGGAGCAGGTGATCTT
>JAFAYS010000306.1 GCA_019240175.1 Chloroflexota bacterium
CCACCAGCTCTTTGAAGCGCAAGTCGCACACACGCCCGACTCGATCGCGCTGGTCGTGGATGCCGAGCGCATGAGCTATGCCGAGCTGAATCGCCGCGCCAACCAGGTTGCCCATGCCTTGCGCAGAGTCGGCGTGCGGCCCGGTGTGCGCGTGGGCCTGTGCTTCCAGCCCTCGATCGAGTTTATCGTCGGGCTGCTAGGCGTGCTCAAGGCGGGTGCCGCCTACGTGCCGCTCGACCCGGCCTATCCCGCCGAGCGCCTGGGCTTCATGCTTGACGACGCGCAGCTGCTTGTTCTGCTGACGCAGACCGGTCTCGCGACACAGCTGCCGGAAGATCGAACCCGCGTGATCTACCTGGATCGCGATTGGGCAACGATTGCCCAGGAGCCCAGCGACAACCTGATCAATCTGGTCACGCCCGATGATCTGGCCTACACCATCTATACCTCGGGCTCGACTGGCCAGCCTAAGGGAGCGAGCGTCTACCAGCGCGGCGTCATCAATCTGTTGCACTGGTTTACATGCGAGTTTGAGATCAGCGCTGAAGACCGGGCGCTGGTGATCACCTCGCTAAGCTTTGACTTGACCCAGAAGAACTTGTTCGCACCGCTGATCATGGGCGGCCAGCTCCATCTGTTCACCGCTAAACACTACGATGTCGAGATCATTACCCGGCAGATCGCCGAGGGCAATATTACGCTGCTCAACTGCACGCCGAGCGCCTTCTATCCTCTGGCAGATCACGACGGCACACCAGCACGTCACCGGCTGGCGTCGCTGCGCTATGTCTTCCTAGGTGGTGAGCCGATCGCGGTGGCACGCTTGGAAGCATGGGCGACCAGAGCTGGATCGAACACACAGTTGGTGAACACCTACGGACCGACCGAATGCACAGATATTGCGTCATTTTACCGGGTTGATCACCTAGAGCGCTTCCGCGATACGCCAGTCCCGATTGGCTATCCGATCACCAACTTCAGCTTGTTCATACTGGATCGCCAGATGGAGCCCGTACCAGTCGGCGTTGCCGGTGAGCTTTACATCGGCGGCATTGGCTTGGGTCAGGGCTATCTGAATCGCCCGGAATTGACCGCCGAGAAATTTGTGCCGCATCCGTTCAGCTCCGGCGAGACAGGCGCGCGGTTGTACCGCACCGGCGACCTCGTGCGCTACCAGCCGGACGGCGCGATCGTGTTCCTGGGCCGCATCGACCACCAGGTTAAAGTGCGCGGCTTCCGCATTGAGCTCGGCGAGATCGAGGTGGCGCTGCTTGAACATTCGGCGCTCCGCGATGTCGTGCTGGTTGCGCGTGAGGATGCGTCGTCCACAGGCGGGCACGCCGACAAGCAGCTGGTGGCCTACGTCGTGGCCGATACTACACCAGCGCCGGCGGTGAGTGAGCTGCGTAGCTTCCTCCAAGACCTGCTGCCTGAGTACATGGTGCCGGCGGCGTTTGTGTATCTGGACGCGCTGCCGCTCACGCCGAATGGCAAAGTCGATCGCAAAGCCTTGCCCGCGCCGGAGGCGAACCGCGCCGAGCTTGAGCGCAGCTATATCGCGCCGCGCACCGAGCTTGAGCGCGTGCTCGCGCAGATGTGGTCAGAGCACTTCCGCCTTGAGCACGTCGGCATCCACGACAGCTTTTTTGAGCTAGGCGGCAACTCCATTCAGGGCGCGGTCTTCATCAACGGCTTGCAAGAGCTCCTCGGAGAATACGTTTCGGTGGTCGCGCTGTTCGAGGCACCCAACGTCGCCAATCTCGCAAGCTATCTGGTGAGCCATCACAGCACCGCACTTGCACGGGCTGGGCTGACGGGCGAAGCAGGCGCAGATCGGAGTGAGCAGCCGGCAGCTGAGGAGCATAGCCAGCTCGGCCAGATTCTGCCGGTGCCACGCGGCGAAGATGTGCTGCTGCCGCTGTCGTTTGCGCAGCAGCGGCTGTGGTTCCTGGATCAATTGGAGCCGGGCAGCCCGCTGTACAACATTCCCTCCGCCATGCGCCTTCAGGGAAAGCTCGATCTCCACGCACTTCAGCGCACGATCAACATCATCGCCGAGCGCCACGAGTCGCTGCGCACCACGTTTGCTGTGGTTGACGGGCAGCCCATCCAGGTGATTGCGTCAGTCACCGCCATTGATCTGCCCACCGTGGATCTGCGAGCGCTCCAACCGGACGAGCGCGAGGCTGCGGTGCAGCAGCTAGCGATCCAGGAGGCCCAGCAGCCCTTCGACCTGGAACGTGGCCCACTGATGCGCGTGACGCTGGCGCTGATTGACAGCGACGATCACGTGTTGCTGTTTACGCTCCACCACATTATCTCGGACGGCTGGTCGATGGGCCTGCTCATCCGCGAAGTTGCAACAATCTATATGGCAGTCGCTGAGCAGCGGCCTGTGATGCTGCCGGATCTCCGCGTGCAGTATGCCGATTTCGCCGTGTGGCAGCGCGATTGGTTTCAAGGACCGTTGTTGGAGCAGCAGCTGGCATATTGGCAGCAGCAACTGCGCGACGCACCCGCCGTGCTGGACCTGCCTACCGACCGACCGCGCCCAGCGGTGCAGAGCTTCCGGGGGAATAGCCTGCCGTTCCGCCTCGCGCCTGAGCTGAGCCAGGCACTGCACACGCTCAGCCAGCGCGAAGGCACCACGCTGTTTATGACGCTGCTGGCCGCCTGGTACACCCTGCTCTTCCGCTACACCGGCCAGCACGATATCCTGGTCGGCTCGCCGATCGCCAACCGCACGCGCAAGGAGATCGAAGGGCTGATCGGCTTTTTCGTCAACACGCTGGTGCTGCGCGGCGACCTCCATGGCAATCCCTCGTTCCGTGAGCTGCTGGCCCGCGTGCGCCAGATGGCGGTGGGAGCCTTCGCCCACCAGGATCTGCCCTTCGAGTACCTGGTCGAGGCGCTTCAGCCCGAGCGCGACCTCAGCCGATCGCCGCTCTTCCAGGTGATGTTTATGCTCCAAAACGCGCCGGCCCAGGCGTTGCAGCTGCCGGATCTGACCCTACAGCCGCTGGATGCCCACAACGGCATGGCAAAATTCGATCTGCTGCTGTCGCTCGTGGAGCAACCTGGCGAACTGGTCGGCGATCTCGAATACAACACCGATCTGTTTGACCAGACAACCATGACCCGGCTGCTGGAAAATTTCGAAACGTTGCTCACCGGTATTGTTGCCGACGCCGCACAGCCGATCGGCAGCCTACCGCTGCTGACGGACGCCGAGCAACACCAGCTAGTCGAGTGGAACGCGACCGCCATGCCCTATCCGGCGCTGGCCGCGCACCAGCTCGTCGAGCAACAAACATTGCGCACGCCCGACAGCGTGGCGGTCATCTTTGAAAACCAGCAGCTGACATACCGCGACCTCAATCAGCGGGCCAATCAGCTGGCACACCACCTGCGCGATCTGGGCGTCGGCAAAGACGTACCGGTCGGGCTGTGTATGGGGCGTTCGCTGGAATTAGTCGTTGGCATGCTGGGCATTCTCAAGGCCGGCGGCGCGTATGTGCCGCTCGATCCGCACTACCCCGCCGAGCGCCTGGCGCTGATGCTGAACAATGCTCAGGCTCCGGTGATGTTGGCCGCATCGTCACAGATGGCAGATCAGCGCGCCATTCCCGAAGTACCGTTTGCCGGCACAACCGTTGATCTGGTCGGTGATTGGCCGCTGATCAGCCAGCATCCGACGCAGGCCCCCGAAATCGCCGTCGATCTGGATCAATTGGCGTATGTGATCTACACCTCGGGCTCGACCGGCGTGCCGAAAGGCGTGGCGATGCCGCACCGCCCGTTGGCCAATATGATCGCCTGGCAGCAGACCGTGATCCCTGGTGCCGCACGCACGCTTCAGTTCGCCTCGCCAAGCTTCGATGTGTCGTTCCAGGAAATCTTTACTACCTGGGCCGGCGGCGGCACGCTGGTATTACCGCCGGAGGAGCTGCGACGTGATCCTGAGGCACTGGCGGCATTTCTGGATCAGCAGCGCATTGAACGCTTGTTTATGCCGTTTGTAGCGCTGCAACAGCTTGCCGAGGCGCTATCGGCGCAGGGTCATGTTCCCGCAGATCTACGCGATGTCATCACCGCAGGCGAGCAGCTTCAGATCACGCCGGCGATCGCCGAATGGTTCCGCGCCAGTCCACAGTGCCGGCTGCATAACCACTACGGGCCAAGCGAGACACATGTGGTCACGTCCCACACGCTCACCGGCGATCCGGCGCAATGGCCTGCGCTTCCGCCGATTGGCAAGCCGATTGCCAATACCGAGGCATATCTGCTTGACCGTGGCACGCAGCCGCTGCCCATCGGCGCGATCGGCGAGCTGTATTTCGCCGGCGATAGCCTGGCGCGCGGCTACCTGCACCGGCCCGAGCTCACGGCGGAGCGATTTATTAAGTTGGAGCTTGCAGGTAGTGGCACCACGCGTACGACGCGGCTCTACAAAACCGGCGATCTGGCCCGCTACCGACCCGATGGTATCCTTGAATTTCTTGGCCGGGCCGACAGCCAGGTCAAGATCCGTGGCTACCGGATCGAGCCGGGCGAGATCGAAAATGTGCTGGCACAGCACGAGGCCGTGCGCGAGGCCGTCGTCGTAGTGCGACCGAACGCAGACGGTATGACACAGCTGGTGGCGTACGTGACGGAAGAACAAAAGAACAAAGAAACAAAGGAACAACAAGACGAGGGCGAAGCCGGTTCTAGGACGACCGAAGGGCACCCGGTTCTAAGTTCTACGTTGCGCGCCTACCTCAAGGAGCGGCTGCCGGACTACATGGTGCCGTCGGCTCTGGTGGTGCTGGAAAGCTGGCCACTGACGCCCAGCGGCAAAATCGACCGGCGCGCGCTGCCTGCGCCAGGTGACGTTGCCAGCGGCACGCCCGATACCTTTGTTGCGCCGCGAGATACCCTGGAATTACGGCTAGCCCGGATCTGGGAAGCGCTGCTAGGAGTGCGCACAGTTGGCATCCGTGACAACTTCTTCGAGCTGGGTGGGCACTCGCTGCTGGTCGTGCGCCTGATGGCGCAGATTCAAGCGCAGATTGGACAGAAAATCCCGCTGGCAACCCTGTTCCAGGAGCCAACGATCGAACACCTGGCGCAAACATTACGTCAATTTACGACGCAGCCACTGAACACACCGCTGATCGCAATTCAGCCCGGCGGAGACAAGCTGCCGTTCTTCTGTGTCCATCCGGCAGCGGGAAGCGTCCTGAGCTACCTTGAGCTGGCCCGGCTGCTCGGTCCGGATCAACCCTTCTATGGGTTTCAGGCGGCTGGTCTTGAGGGCGAGCAACTGCCGCACACGCAGGTTG
>JAFAYS010000370.1 GCA_019240175.1 Chloroflexota bacterium
GATGTATACTTAATTAATACTTGAATTTAAGAAAAATAAACCTCCTTAATTACTCAACTTTACGCACATACGAAATTCAGACGAAAAATTGGCCGAGTGAACGTTGAGCAGATATTTACTCCTCCTCATCGATCGCTTTAGTCCAGATCTTGGCTTCGCGGCGAGTCATGTTGCCCAACGGCTCAAGGCGCGCATCACGATAGCCGCGCTGCTCGATGTCGATCAGGTATTGCGCCCGGGAAAGCAGCGTGCCCTGACAAAGCTTGGTTGGCTCTGCCGGCTGCTTGAGCTCAGACTCTAGCTGACGCAGCAGCGCCCGCATCAAACCCTGCGGAATTTTGGCCGCCTCGCCGGGATAGATGAAGCCAAACATGATCAGATGGCTGAGCAGCACGCGCCAGTGATCGCCGACGCGATCGGTTAAGCGCTCCCAGTCGAGCTGATCGGCCAACGCGTGGAAAAGATGCGCCACATCCGCGCCGTCGAAGCGCTCGCGCTCCATGATGAACATCTTGGACCAGAGCATCTCTTCGGCGGGCACCAGCTTGATCGGAATATCGAGAATATGATCTTCGGGCGCGTGCTCGAACCACAGCTCGTCGACGGGCGCGAGGCCATTGCCGGAGCTGAAGATCACATCCACAAAATCGTCGTCGCAGTAGGCTTTGCCCAACCAGTGCGGAAACGGCATCTCGGTCTGGTAGCCGACTTTGGCCAGCGTATCCAGCACGCGCTGACAATCCGCCTCGCGCACGAAAATATCAAGATCCTTGGTATGGCGGGCAATGCCGGTATAGCGCTCAAAGGCATAGGCGCCGCCGACCAGGAACGGGATCTGCGAGTTATTGAGAACGGTGAGGGTATGCTCGTAAAACTTGCGGGTTTCTGGATCAAGATGTTCAGCGATCGTATTGGGTTGCATGAAGGGCTCCTTGAACGCTTCCGACCTGGCGCATGTCAGCTGCGATCTCCAAAGGTCCGAAGGCATCATCGCCTGCTTTCAGAAGCTCTGCGAGGCATGTGCCGCAGTGGTGACACTCTCGGCAAAAGTTGTGCCAGAGAATCGGCCTGCGCGGGCGTGGCTGCTGGCGCTGCTGGCGCTGGTGGATCGGGGTATGCAACTTGCTCACCATGTACACAGGTAGCTGTACACAGCCACGCGTTGACCGACGACGAAGACAGGAGGAATCGATGGCACGCGAAGTAGTGCGACTGGCGGCAGTTGGCGATATTCATTGTAATAAAACGTCGCAGGGCAGCTTACAGCCGCTGTTCGCACAGGTCGCCGAGCACGCCGATATTCTGATCCTGTGCGGCGATCTTACCGATTACGGATTGCCCGAAGAGGCGCAGGTCCTGGTGCAGGAGATCAAGGCGCTCAAGCTGCCGATCATCGGTGTGCTGGGCAACCACGACTACGAGTCCGGGCAGCAGGACGAGGTGCGCGACATCCTGTGCGACGCCGGCATCACCATGCTCGACGGCGATACCTGTGAGTTTCACGGCATCGGCTTTGCGGGCATTAAAGGCTTTGCCGGCGGCTTTGGTCGCGGCACACTCGGCTTCTGGGGCGAGCCGGCGATCAAAACCTTTGTGCAGGAGGCGATCGACGAAGCTCTAAAGCTGGAGTCTGCGCTGGCACGACTGCGCATGGAGCAGCGCATCGCCGTGCTGCACTACGCGCCGATCCAGGCGACCGTGGAAGGCGAGCCGCCCGAGATCTTCCCGTTTCTGGGCACCAGCCGCCTGGAAGAGCCGTTCTTGCGCTATCCCGTCAAGGCGATCTTCCATGGCCACGCGCACAACGGCGCGCCCGAGGGCCAGACGATGGGCGGCATTCCGGTCTACAACGTGTCGCACTCACTGCTCAAAAAGCATTATCCCGAGCAGCCGGCGTTTCGCATCTTCGAGGTGCCGATCAACGAGCCGGTCGCGCAGGAGGCCGAGGCGTAGCTTAAACGCAGACAGTTACACATCAGGAGGAGGAGAAGGATGACACAAAAAGGATTCCATGCTGGCGAACAGCATCCCGAAGAATGGCGGCAAGATCTCAGCCCAGACGCCAATGCAGGTCTGAACTACGGCCAGGCCGGAGCCAGCTCCGAGCTTGACGCGGCTACCGCCTACGATATCCCCGAGCTACACCGCAGCCTCGACGGCTTTACCGACGACGAGCTGAAGCGCGTTCCGGTGCTGCCGGTCGGCACGCGGCTAGAGCAGGGCGCGGTCTATATCGATCTCCAAACGCCCGACCGCGCCGAGTTCAAGGCGCTCGGCAATATGGAGGCCGGGCAGGGCAACTGGTTGGTCGCGAAGAAAGACGTCGATTATGTCGTCTGGAACAAACTGATCGGCGTGGACAATCCCGAGCGGCTGGATCAGGCCGACGAGCGCTAAGCGACCGAGCGACCAGTAATTGGATAGGAGAGGAAGGGAAGCGTATGTCAGATAATCGAGATGACGATGTAGATGTCAAAGGCGAGCGTGGCGGCGATACCGGCGAAACCAAACAGCTGGAAAAAGGCGCTAAGGCCGAAAAAGGCGACGCCCGCCGCGAATATCGCCAGCACGAGGGCCAGACCCGCGACCGCACCATGCACGACGAGCGATCGGGCAGTGACAGCGGCGGCGGCAAAAAGCAGTAAGCCACAACCATGCAGCCACCACGAGCATCGGATCATCGATGCTCGTGGTGTGTTTACAGAGATAATCACGCTGGCACAAGGGTAATCAACACAGTCATCGCGGTTATTTCATCTACAACAAGCTGCCGCGATCAGCTATTCGCGCCACGGATCAGGCAGCTCGCCAGCGCCTCGGTCATCTTCAGCTCGGGCACCTGCTTTTCGACAAACATGAACTGACCGTTGGGATTATTTTCCAAAAACACATAGCGGCCATCCGGCGTCAAGATCAGATCGATCGCGCTGAAATTAAGATCGTAGCTGCGCACAAATTGCAGGCAGCGCTCGGCAACCTCCGGCGGCAGCTCGGCCTTGCGATACGGAATCTGGATCTCGTAGTGCCGCCAGTCGAGGCTAGTCTCGGGACGCTCCTGCGAATGGATCGCGGCGGCAAACACCTCATCGCCGATCACCGTCACGCGCAGCTCGACCTGCTTGGCAATATATTCTTGAAACTGGCAGTGAGCCGAGCGAATCGAGTCGAGCAGCGCCGCGTTCTCGCGCGAGATCAGCGTGGTGCGCGCGGCGCGTGGCCGCACTGGAGCCGGATCGCCGGGACGAATCGCTTTGTGCAGCGCCAGCATCGGGTCGGTCATCACCTTGTAGATCATCTGGCCGCCGCACTGCTCAAGGAACGCGCGCGCCGCGTCGGGATCGGTCGTGATCAGCGTGCGCGGCACATCGAAGCCCAGCCGCGCCGCGCGCTTAAGCTGATCCAGCTTCCAGCTCGCCTGGCGAATATGCGCCGGAAAGCTGACCCAGTAACACTCTAGCGCCGCCCACAGGCCGCCCATCGCGTGGCGGATCTCGCCCCTGGCAAACTCTAGCTCCTGTGCGGAAAGATCTTCCGGCAGCGTAAACGCGTTGGGCCGCCGCCACCAGATCGAGCGGATCGTGTTGACATCGATCGTGCGGTCGTTGGTCTGGATGCGAATCTCGCCGCGCAGCTGATCGCCGTCGAGCTGGAACGATTGCAGCGTATTCAGCGGGATATCTTCGGTGTTGAGGCGAATCGGATCGTGGCCCTGGCGGCGCAGCTCACGAACCATGTCGTCGCTGTGGAGATCGACCGACTCG
>JAFAYS010000394.1 GCA_019240175.1 Chloroflexota bacterium
CGCGCGTGCAGCCGATCCCTTTGGCGTAGGCCAGCGCTTTTTCCAGCGCCTTGCCGGAAGCGTTCTGCTGCACCGCGACCAGTCCAGGCGTGCCGCCGCCATGCTCAAACACCTCGCGCACACGATGACCCGGCGCTTTCGGCGCGACCATCGCCACGTCCACGTCGGCGGGCGGTTCGATCTGGCCGTAGCGGATCGCAAAGCCGTGGGCGAACATCAGCAGCTTGCCCTTGCTCAGCTGCGGCGCGATCGAGTCGCGGTAGATCTGCGCCTGGCCAATGTCGGGCGTCAAAATCATAATGATCTCGGCCTCGGCGGTAGCTTGCTCAACCGTGGTGACGCGCAGGCCGGCGGCCTCGGCTTTGGCCCAGCTCTTGGAGCCGTTATACAGCCCGACGCGCACATTGCAGCCGTTGTCGCGCAGATTGAGCGCGTGTGCATGGCCCTGGCTGCCGAACCCAATGATCGCGATCGGCGTGTTCTTGATCAAGCCGAGATCGGCATCGTTGTCATAATACATTTTTGCCATGAGAGCGCTCCTTATTTCCAGGTCTCGGCGAACTCGCGCCACCAATCGTTAGAGAACTGATCGTCGTCGCGGCGCGACTCTTTGGTGCTGTTCGTCGACTGTTTGGTCTGTTTGGTCTCGTTGGTCTTCGGTGTATTTGTGTTCATAACAGAAACTCCTAGTATTGCATCTTGAACTGCCTAAGCACGATCGTCGCGGGCTACTTCCAGGTCTCGGCGAACTCGCGCCACCAGTCATTGGAGAACTGATCGTCATCGCGGCGTGAATCTTTGGTGTTCGTCGCCGACTGTTTGGTCTGTTTGGTCTCGTTGGTCTTCGGTGTATTCGTGTTCATGATTGGTTATTCCTTTATGCTTGGCTTAGCTTATTAGTTAGGTTCTGGGTTCTAGGTTCTGCTTATGCCGTCCGCACGTACGTCTCGGCTCCGTGGCTACTGCCGCCGCGCACCATCGCGACTCGCCCGGTGCGAACCATCTCGCGGATTCCGAACGGACGCACCAGCTCGACAAACGACTCGACCTTATCCGCTCCGGCGGTCAGCTCAAAGATCAGCGAGTCGTGGGCGACGTCGACGATCTTGGCACCGAACACATCGGCCAGGCTACTGAGCTCGGCGCGACGACTCGACGGCGCATGCACCTTGACCAGCACCAGCTCGCGCGCGATGTTGGGATCTTCCGTCACATCGCTGACCTTGAGCACCTCGATCAGCCGGTAAAGCTGCTTGGTTACCTGCTCCACGCTGGTCTGGCTGGCGTCCACTACAATCGTCATGCGCGACACGCCCGGCGCTTCGGTGTGTCCCACGGTCAGACTCTCGATATTGAAGCCGCGCCGTCGAAAAAGACTTGCTACCCGGTTCAGCACACCCGGATGATCCTGCATGAGCGCGACAAGTGTATGTTTCATAGCTGCTCCTCGATGTAGAACCTAGAACCTAGAATGGAGAACCAACTGAGGCTTGTTTTCAGTCCTTGGTTTTCGTTCTTGATCTCCCTAGGTTCTAGGTTCTTAGTTCTAGGTTCTTTCTTCGGTCTAGGTTCTAGATTCTTCGTTCTAGGTTCTTTAGACCACTTCCATCGGCGACTCGGTGATCATCTCGCTGATCGACGCGCCGGGCGCGACCATCGGATACACATTCACCTCACGCTCAACCTGGAACTCCAGCAGGATCGGGCCGGGCGTCTGGTAGGCGGCGTTGATCGCGTCGGCCACCTGCGACTGATGCGTCACGCGCAGGCCGGGGATACCGTAGGCCTCGGCGACCTTGACGAAATCGGGGCTCCACATCGGCGTCGCGGAGTAGCGGCGATCGTGGAACAGCTCCTGCCACTGGCGAACCATCCCGAGATAGCCGTTGTTGATGATCGCGATCTTGATCGGCAGCTGCTCCTGCATGATCGTCGCCAGCTCCTGCATGTTCATCTGGAAGCCGCCGTCGCCCGCGATCGCCCACACCACCTCGTCGGGCCGCGCGATCTGCGCGCCCATCGCCGCCGGCAGCGCAAAGCCCATCGTGCCCAGGCCGCCGCTGGTGATCAGCGAGTGGGGATGCAGCCAGTCGATCAGCTGCGCCGCCCACATCTGGTGCTGGCCCACGTCGGTGCATACCCGATACGCGCCGCGCTCGTTGACGATCTCGGTAAAGGCCGCGAACACATCATGCGGCATGAACATGTCGGTGTCGGGACGATGATACTGCTGCCGATCCATATGCTCGTCGCGGATCTGGTGAATATGCCGCAGCCACTCGCCGCACTCGCGCGGCTGAGCTTCTTCGAGCATTGCCCGCAGTACCAGCTGCGCATCGCCCACGATCGGCACGTCCACGCGAATGTTCTTGCCGATCTCGGAAGGATCGATATCGATATGGATAATCTTGGCGTTGGGCGCAAACGACGAGGTCTTGCCGGTCACGCGATCGTCGAAGCGGCTGCCGACATTGAACAGTACGTCGCACTCCTGGATCGCGCGGTTGTTATGGACCCAGCCGTGCATGCCGGGCATGCCCAGCGCAAGCGGATGATCTTCGGGGAAGCAGCCGATGCCCAGCAGCGTCGTGATCACCGGAATGCCCGTGCGCTCGGCGAGCGCGCGCAGCTCGGCGGCCGCGCCGCTCTGGATCACGCCGTTCCCGGCGAGGATGAGCGGCCGCTCGGCGCCCGCGAGCAGCTCGGCCGCCGCGCGCACCGTCGCCGCGTCGGGCGCCGCCTCGCGGTAGTCCTCGTAGCCCTCGAGGTCGAGCGCCACGTCCCAGTCGGGGAC